>CAZEIT010000295.1:0-3311 GCA_964512515.1 uncultured Desulfobulbus sp. | reverse complement strand
GCTCCTGAAAGACTGGGCAGGAGCGCTTGGAGTCATAGTTCTGATAGGCCGGATCATCGGCGCTGGTATGGCAGTCCAGGCAAAGGCCGACCCGGAGAATCCGTTTTAGCTCGTCTCCATTAAAAGGGCGAAGGTTGGCACGCGAGCCGTACTGCAGCGCCTTGCCCTCAATGGTGACAAAATTATCAAAGCCAGGCGTCTGCTGACCGTCCGGCCCCTTTACCCCCCGTTCTACCGGGGTAAAGCTCCACTTGCCGTCTTTTTTCTGCACCGTGCCTTCGCCCAGGCCAATGGTTTTGGGTGAGGCGTGGCAGTCCTTGCATTCCCTGCCCTTGGCCTGAATGGTGTGTGGGTTGATCGCCGCCATGGTGAAGCGGGTGAAGCCACCTTCGCTTTTGCCCTCTTCGTCAATCAGGGTAATTACATCCTGGCAGCCAGGCGTGACCACCACCACCTCATTTTCCCACACCGCGAGCATTGGCTTTTCGTAGCGGATATAGGAGCGGCCCTCTTCCCACCATCCGGGGGTGTTTTCCAGGGTGAGCTTATCCAAATGCTGCTCACGCTTATCCCTTTTGACATGGCAGCCATAACACTGGGGCACCCAGGTAGAGTGGCAGGCCTCGCAGGTGACCCGTTTGTGCACTGGCGCGGCGCAGGCGGAAGGGTGCGGTGTTTTTAGCGGCCGGTCGATATTGTCTATTTTGCCGGTCAGGACAAAGGCCCCCTTCTTTTGGCTGACATTGGTCAGGGGCTTACCCTTTCTGCTCATGCCCGGCGCAGCACTGTGACAACTTTCGCAGGTAATCTCCAGTTGATCCTCGTAATGGGCGTAGCTGGTGCCGTCGCCCATGATTTCATCCCGGATGTGGCAATCAATGCACACCATTTTTTTAACGTGATGGATATCCGGGGCAACAGAGAGATAAAAACGGTCGCCCGGCAACTGATGGGAAGACAAGCCGCCTTTCTCGTAGGGAGTGCCATAACCCTCGGCCTCAAACACGCCGATATAGGAGAGCCCGATACGGCCTGAGCGGTTGTGGCAGCGAATGCAGTTATCTTCCGGAACCTGTTTAACCACCCGCGGATGTGGCTTTTTTTCGGCCTGCAGGGCTTTCTGTTCGGGAGTGCGTTCGGCAAAAACAGTGTCTGTGGCAAAACCTTCGGGCAGCACATAGTGACAGGCAGAGCAGCCGCCGCCCTTGTCATTAAAAAAATCCGGTGCGCCGGGCAGATCTCCTTTTTGCTTCCACAAATGACAGGTGGCGCAGAGCTTGCGAAAATAGTCCAGGGCAAGCGAGATCTCGCCGCTTTCCAAAAGCTGTTCCACCGTGATGTCGGCGTCCTGGTGGTCACGTTCGCCCCAGTAGTAGAGCAGAGTAGCGAGAATGCCCCGGTTGGTGGCCATAAGTGAGTTTTTCACCTTAGGCGTATCCGCCGGATGACAGCCCTCCACGCCACAGGTCTTTTCCACCACGCGCAGATCGCCAGGGTTGAGCACCATGCCTTGATGCGCCTTGTCCTTGTTTATAGCCAGGGGGTCACCGAGGTGACAAGGTGAACAGCCCACCACCAGGCGGTCGTGCGCGCCATCGAGTTGTTCGCTTTCATGGCAGTTAAGACACATTTCGATATGCCCGGCAGTGGTGAGCACCACCTGCTGCGGTCTTTCGGTGCGCTGCTCCTTGAGGATAAGATAGCCGATAAGGAGGATGAGACAGGGAAGAAAGATGAGGGCGGCGAGGAGCCGTCCAGACGGTATCTTCATGACCGGGAAGAGAAGCTCAGGCCGTAGACGAGAGCAAGGTCGCGCTTGCACAAAGCGGATTCAGAAATTTGCCAGATCAGAGGGAGGCGCTGCATCATGGCCGTGATTACTCGCGGAAACCCTGGATAACCGGAACACGGCGGCCCAAGCCGAAGGCTTTCCGACTCACCCGGATACTCAAAGACGCTTGTACGCGTTTGTGTTCATTCTGGCAGATACGCCGGACAATGTCCCGCACCAGGGCAATATCCACCTGCAGGCTGTTGGCAATGGCCGCAACCGTTTCTCCCTTTTCCAGATAGGCCTGCAGAATCGGGTCCAGCACGGCATAGGGCGGCAGATCGTCCTGGTCGAGCTGGCCTGGTCTCAACTCTGCGGTGGGCGGGCGAATAATCGTGTTTTGCGGGATAATTTCGCCGTCACGGTTGATCCAGCGGGCCAGGTCATAGACCTGGGTTTTGTACACATCAGCGAGCACTGCCACAGCGCCGCACATATCGCCGTACAGGGTGCAATAGCCGACCGCCACCTCTGATTTGTTGCCCGTGGACAGAAGCAGGCAGTTGAACTTGTTGGCAAGCGCCATAAGGAGATTACCGCGGATGCGCGCCTGAATGTTCTGTTCGGTCACATCAGCAGGCAAGCCAATAAAAAAGGGAGCCAGCATCTGCGCATAGACGTCCATTGCCGGCTGAATGGGAATGCATTCAAAGGCACAGCCCAGGTTCAGGGCCAGTTGTTTGGCATCATCTATGGACTGCTCTGAAGTATAGGGCGAAGGCAAGGCAACGCCAAGCAGAGTGGCTGCGCCCAAGGCCCGACAGGCCAGGGCAGCGGTAAGGGCAGAATCAATGCCGCCTGAAAGACCGATAATGACCTTATTGAAGCCACTTTTGCGCACATAATCTCTAAGGCCGCAGACAAGCGCTTCGGCCAGTTCACCGATGTGGTTATCCGGCTGAGGCAAGGCGGATGCGTCTGCCTGGAAAGGAAAATCCACCACCAGCATATCCTGGTTAAAGCTAGACGCCTGGGCATGGACTTCACCGGTGTTGCTCATGGCAAGCGAATGGCCGTCAAAAACCAGACTGTCTTGCCCGCCTGCCTGATTCACATAGATCAGGGGCAGGTTATAGGTGGTGCAGAGGCTCGCGAAAAGTTGCCGGCGTTCCTGCTGCTTGCCAAAATGATAGGGGGATGCCGAAATATTGATGAGTAAATCCGGCACAATCGAGCCCAGCATGAAATCATCGAGTGGATTGTGGCCATGCTCGCCTTGCCGCCACCAGAGATCCTCGGAAATGGTCAGGGCGCAAAAGAGCTGGCCGCAGGCAAAGGTTGTCGCTTCCTGACCGCCTGCAAAGTGGCGCGAGTCGTCATAGACATCATAGTCCGGCAAGAGCCGTTTATGCGCCTGGGCTAGGATAGTACCGTTTTGCAGAACAAAGGCGGTATTGAGTAAGGGCTTTCCCGGGCCGCTGGAACGGCAAAGGCCGCCCACCACACAACTCAGTTCCTTGAGTTTTTTGGTGTATTCAAG
>CAZEIT010000294.1:0-3322 GCA_964512515.1 uncultured Desulfobulbus sp. | reverse complement strand
CTTCCTGATGATGCTCTCACTGGTCTCGCCGGATGGCAGCCTGCAGGACAATGACCTGGGCGACTTCATGACCACCAACCTGCGCGACCCGATCAGCCGTTTGGAAGGGGTGGGCTCGGTGCAGGTCTTTGGCGGCAGGTATGCCATGCGGGTCTGGCTGGACCCGCATAAACTCAACAGCCACCAGCTTACGCCCATGGATGTGGTTAACGCCATTTCCGCGCAGAACAGTCAGGTGACCGTGGGCGCTCTGGGTGGCGCGCCGGCCATCCCCGGCCAGCAGACCTCTTTCACCCTGATGTCCCAAATGTTGATGACCTCGCAGGACCAGTTCGAGGGAATTTTGCTCAAGGTCAATCAGGATGGCTCCCAGGTGCGCCTGAAGGATGTGGCCAACCTGATGCTGGGCTCGGATGACTACAATACCATCGGCACCTATGCCGAAGGCGGTCGTTTGCAGCCCTCGGCCGGTATGGCCATTATGCTGGGCACTGGTGCCAATGCCATGGCCACTGCTGATCGGGTGCGCGCCAAGGTGCAGGAACTGGAGGTGTACTTCCCGCCTGGGGTCAAGGCTATCTATCCCTATGACACCACCACCTTTGTCAAGATATCCATCAAAGAGGTGGCCAAGACCCTGGTGGAGGCCATTATTCTGGTCTTCCTGGTTATGTACCTGTTCCTGCAGAGCTTCCGTGCCACCCTGGTACCGACCATCGCAGTGCCGGTCGTGCTTTTGGGCACCTTTGGCATTATGTCGCTTTTGGGCTTTTCCATCAACACCCTGACCATGTTCGGCCTGGTGCTGGCCATTGGTCTTCTGGTGGATGACGCCATTGTGGTGGTGGAAAACGTGGAGCGGGTCATGCAGGAAGAGGGCCTGCCGCCCAAAGAGGCCACCCAGAAATCCATGGACCAGATCACTGGCGCGCTGATTGGCATTGCGGTGGTGCTCTCTGCCGTATTTGTGCCCATGGCCTTTATGGGCGGCTCCACCGGTGAAATTTATCGTCAGTTTTCTGTGACCATTGTTTCGGCCATGGCCCTTTCCGTGCTGGTGGCCCTGACCCTGTCGCCGGCCTTGTGCGCCACCCTGCTCAAACCAATTAAAAAGGGAGAGAGCCACGAGAAGAAAGGCTTTTTTGGCTGGTTTAACCGCACCTTTGACCACAGCGCCGATAAGTACCGCGATACAGTGCGGCACGTGCTGGGCCGGCCAGGACGCGGTATGGCTACCTTTCTGGTTCTGCTGGTGATCATGGGCTATCTCTTTATGCGTCTGCCCACCGCCTTTATCCCTGAAGAAGATCAGGGCGTCTTTCTCACCATGGTGCAACTGCCCGCCGGCGCGAGCCTTGAGCGCACCAGGGACGTGCAAAGGGAAATTCTGGAGTATTACACTCAGGAGGAACCAGACAATATCAATGCCGCCTTTGCCGTTTCCGGCTACAGCTTTGCCGGTATGGCCCAGAACATGGGCATGGTCTTTACCCAGCTCAAGGATTGGAGTGAGCGTACCGAAGAAAGCCAAACCGTGGACGCCATCATCCAACGGGCTACCCAGCGCTTCAGCGGTAGCAAGGAGGCCATGATTTTTGCCTTTAACCTGCCTGCGGTGCCGGCACTGGGCATGGCTACCGGATTTGACTTCTTTTTGCAGGACCGGGCTGGGCATGGCCATGACAAGCTGATGGAGGCCAGAAATCCGTTTCTGGGGCTGGCCAGGGAAAATCCGAATCTGGTGCGGGTGCGCCCCAACGGCATGGATGACGTGCCGGAATATCACCTGAATATTGATTATGAACAGATCATGGCCCAGGGCGTGAGCATTGCTGAAGTCAACCGCACCATGTCCATTGCCTGGGGCTCTGGCTATGTGAACGACTTTTTATACAAGGGCCGGGTGAAGAAGGTCTTTGTGCAGAGCGATGCCAAGTACCGCATGGCTCCGGAAGATGTGGACAACTGGTATGTGCGCAACAACAGCGGAGTGATGGTGCCGGTTTCCGCTGTGGCCAGCGGGTCCTGGGCCTATGGCTCACCCAGACTGGAACGCTACAACAGCTATCCGGCCATGGAAATTGTGGGCGAGCCCGCGCCAGGCAAGTCCAGTGGCGAGGCCATGCAGATTGTGGATGAAATCATGCAGAAGCTGCCCGATGGTTTTGGCTACGAGTGGACAGCCACCTCCTTTCAGGAGCAGCGCTCCGGCGCGCAGGCCCCCTTTCTCTACGCCGTCTCCCTGCTGGTGGTTTTTCTCTGCCTGGCAGCCCTGTACGAGAGCTGGAGCGTGCCTTTTGCGGTCATCCTGTCCATACCCCTGGGTATACTCGGCGCACTAGCCGCCACCTATTTACGCGGCCTGGAAAATGACGTCTACTTTCAGGTTGGTCTTCTGACCACCATGGGTCTTTCCGCCAAAAACGCGATCCTTATTGTTGAATTCGCTAAGCGCCGGGTGGACAAAGGCAGGGATGTGGTCGATGCCTCGGTGCGCGCCGCCCGCCAGAGGCTGCGGCCGATCTTGATGACCTCGCTCGCCTTTGTCTTTGGCGTTCTGCCCCTGGCCATCAGCACCGGCGCAGGCGCCAATGCCCGCCATGCCATCGGTACCGGCGTGGTTGGCGGTATGCTTTCTGCCACCTTTCTCGCTATTGTCTTTGTGCCCATCTTCTATGTGGTTGTGGTGCGCACCTTCACCAAGCATGGTGGGCGTGGTACCGCGGAGCAGGAAAGCGGCAACCAGAGACGCACCGAACCCAAGCAGATCGAGGAGCATTCATGATGTACTCTAAATTCCAATCGCTTGCCTTGGGGCTGGTGGCCTGCTCCTTTTTCGGTTGCAGCCTGGCCCCACAGTATACCCGGCCGGATATGCCGGTGCCGGCCGACCTGCCGCTTACAGCCGGTGTTGGCAAGGCAGATGCCGCTGCATCTGCACAGCGAGATGTCAGCGAGATCGGCTGGGCCTCCTTTTATACGGATTCGGCCCTGCAACAGGTCATCACCACTGCGCTTGCCAATAACCGCGACTTGCGCGAAACAGCCCTGAATGTGGAAACCTTCCAAGCCCAGTACCGCATCCAGCGCTCCGAACTCTTTCCAAATATCGGTGCAGATGGCTCCTGGACCAAGCAGCGAGCCTTCAGCGGCGGCCAGTACGGCACCGGCGAAATGTATGCGGTCGGAGTAGGGGTCACTGCCTATGAGCTGGACTTTTTTGGCCGGGTGCGCAACCTCAATCAAGAGGCCCTGGAACAGTACCTGGCCCAGACCGAGGTGCACCGCGCCGCGCTCATCAGCCTGGTGGCGGAGACAGCCC
>CAZEIT010000293.1:0-3330 GCA_964512515.1 uncultured Desulfobulbus sp. | reverse complement strand
ACTGGCCACGGTGTGCGGCCAGGTCGAAGGGCTTGCCTTCCACGTCCTGAGCAGTGACATGAATCTTTTTAAAACGCTTGACCATGGCCAGGCATTCCCTCACGCTCAGGCAGCCTTCATCATCAAACACGCTCCCTTCACCATTGGAAATGACCGGATTGACCAAGGCCATGAAGTCCTGGCACTCAGGGGTGCTTTGTTCAATCACCACCACCTGCAGGGGAACGCCGATCTGGTTGGCGGCAAGTCCCACGCCCGGCGCGGCAAACATGGTCTCTCCCATGTCGGCCACCAGAGTTTTGAGCTGATCATCAAATTCAGTCACTGGTTCTGCTTTTTGGCGCAGCACCGGATGCGGATAGGTGAGGATTTTTCGTATTGCCATATCGGGCCTGTCCTTGGTGACGCTGGCAGATGTGTCTGCGTCTGTTCTCATAAAGTTTTATGGGTTATGTAACCAGTTTGATCCTGCTTGTAAAGCCAGAGCCGCAAAGGATTAAGGCGTGCTGGCCCGGCAGGTTTAACCAGGCGGGGGCACATGCCGCCTGTTGCCCTTGCTTGTTTTCTCGGCTCCAATCAAGTATTATCCATATTTTAATCTGGTAAAAATATGTCTGAATCAATACACGAAGCCGGTCTACGCTACTTGCGCCATCCTGTGCGGCCGCTTCTTTCCATCGTGGAATTCATCCTGCATACGGGCGGGTTTGCCGGGGTGCAGGAGGTGCTCGCGCTCCTGCCGGAAAACATAGTAACCGAAACCGCGCATTATAATAATGCGCGGCAATACCTGCAGCCCTATATAAAAGAACTGGAACGCTTCCACAGCGGAAACTCGGACGAAGATGCTGCTCGTCCAGTTGTTTTTGATGCAGATGGCGACCCAATGGATCACCTGGCCGCCCAGAGTGCCCTGCTTACGCAAAAGATTCTTGAAAAAGAACTCGAACAGATCAACAGCCTGCTCTGCGGCGCGCATACCTGCACCCTATGCTGCACCGGCCCGGATGCGACTATGCAGCAAGAATACTTTGACATTCCCCTGCGCGAGGGGGAGGAAGTGCTTTTTGCAGAGCTGGATTGGATACCGATCGGGCAGGAAAATGCGGCAAGGCAGCAACTTGAAACTGTAGTCGCAGCAAGGCATGATTTGGGGGGGTGCGGGGCTGCGCTGGCCAAACACCGACAGGGAACAAGCCTGATTTTACCCAAGCTGAGTCAGTGCCCGGCGCTTGATGGCAAAGGCCGCTGCAGCATCTATGACAACCGTCCGCAGGTCTGCCGCAAACCCCAGATTTTTCCCTACCTTCTGGAGAAAGAGCAAGGACACCGTGCAGATGGCAGACCTGTTTTTCGTTTACGCAACACCCTGCTTGCAGTCATGGACTGCCCCTATGTGCAACAGTTGCAGCATGATATCGCTCTTTATGCCGCGGCAAGCGAACTTGAACTCGTTTTCCGTCGCAACAAAGCTTAACCAATCAGCCCCATTCACCTATTCATGAGCAGCACCGGTCTTCTCTGTATCATTCTCTCGTATCTGGCTGGGGCCATTCCCTTCGGTGTGCTGCTTTCCCGCGGCAGCGGCATAGACATTCGCACCCAGGGCAGCGGCAACATTGGCGCGACCAATGTTACCCGACTGCTAGGAAAAAAAATGGGCCTGATTACCTTGCTCTGCGATATTACCAAGGGCTTTATCCCCATTTTCTGTACCGCTCTTGTTGTGCAAGCCGATCCGAACCGTGCCCTTATTTTGAGCCTGAGCGGGGCTGCCACGGTACTGGGCCATATGTTCCCGGTCTATCTCCGTTTTCACGGCGGCAAAGGTGTGGCTACAGCACTCGGCCTTTTCCTCTACCTTGCCCCCTGGACAGTGGCCCTGGTCTTGCTTGTCTTCCTCATCACGGTACGCTTTACAGGCTATGTTTCAGCCGGCTCCCTGGCAGGATCCTTGTCTATGCCCTTGTGGCTTTTGGCACTGGGCGGAGAGCCTTGGGCAATTGCCTTGGCCTTTTTTGTCGCCCTGATGATTTGGCTCAAGCACAAGGACAACATAGGCCGCCTGCTCAATGGCACGGAAAAGCCCTGGAAAAAGGGTAGCAGGTCAGGCGTGTGAATCGGCAGGAATGGCAAGATATCGAGGCGGCGGCAGCTCTGCTCCAACTGGGAGAAACAGCGACCCTGCAGGAGATCAAGCGCGCCTACCGCCGCCTGAGCAAACAGTACCATCCCGATATTGCCCAGGGTGAAGCTGCCGAAAATGAACAGCAGATGTACCGCATCACCGCCGCCTACGACCTGCTCCGCCGTCACTGCGAAAATTTCCGTTTTCCGGTTAAACAGCCCGATGACACCGAAGAGTACGACCTCTACAACCCGCAGGAATGGTGGCGGGCACGATTTGGCCACGACCCGATCTGGAGTGGTAAAAAAACACGGCAACGATAACCTTTAATGCAAAACCAGCATGCGAATCCCCGAACTTATAGCCCAGCGCAGTCCTTTTATCTCCCTTGAGTTTTTTCCTCCTAAAAAACAGGAGGAATGGCCGGCCTTTCTGGAAACCGCCAAGGAATTGGCCGCTCTCAATCCGCTTTACTGTTCCGTGACGTATGGCGCGGGCGGTTCCACCCAGGACAATACCCTGGAGATCTGCCAGCAACTGATCGATACCTGCGGTTTTACGGTCATGCCGCACCTGACCAGCGTGACCGCCAGCCCAGAAAAAATTGATGCCTTTCTCGATGCGATCAGCCGCATGGGCATTGACAATGTGCTGGCCCTGCGCGGCGACCGCCCGGCGGACTATACAGGCCCGGATTCGGAACTGTATGCCGCCTTTCCCCATGCCAGCGACCTGATTCGCCATATCCGCAGCCACAGTCCGCACCTGGCCATCGGGGCCGCAGCCTTCCCCGAGGCGCACGCCGAATCGCCCTCTTTTACCGCTGATATTGCAGTCATGCGAGACAAGTTCGACTGTGGCGCCCATTTTGCCATTACCCAGCTCTACTTTGACAACCGCAGTTACTTTGACTATGTCGAACGACTGCGCCAACTGGGCGTCACTGCGCCCATCATTCCAGGCATCCTGCCGGTGCGCAGCCTTGCCTCTTTGCGCTTCACCCTGAAACTCTGCAATGCCCGCGTACCGGGCAAATTGATCAATGCGGTGCTGGAGGCTGAAGAAAAAAAGGGGTCTGAAGCGGTTTACGATGTCGGCATTGCCTATGCCCGCCAGCAGGTGCAGGAGCTGCTGGATGGCGGGGTGCCCGGCATCCACATCTATACACTGAACCGGGCGGATATGTGCATCCGACTGATGGA
>CAZEIT010000292.1:0-3355 GCA_964512515.1 uncultured Desulfobulbus sp. | reverse complement strand
ACCACCCCCATGCCCAGAACCATCAGTTTCAATCCTTCGACAACCATCACGCCTCACCTGATACCATAACGAAACTTCTTTTCTGAATTGTTCCATTTCCACATCAATGCCCCATCTGTGCCGGCACCGAAAGAGACTCGCAGGGCGTGGCTACAACTACTAAATTGTCGCTTCAACCTTGCCTCTTTGATATTATTTTTGATCTGGAAATAGAATGATGTCAGCCAGTTTGGAAACGCTTTCAACATTTTTCTATACACTTAAAAAACTGGTTTGGCCAGAAAACAGGGCATAAAAATGGCAGCCTGTTCTATAGTCGTACCTGAAAAATCGTTCCCACGCTCCAGCGTCGAGATCAAGGACAACTCCCGGAACAGGGGCGTCGTCAGGTACCGGTGTGGCCACTGCTGTTCTTACTGGACCGCTGGCATTTTCTGTGCCCATCGCCCAGACACGCTCAGATCACACCGTCTCTTCGCAACTGTTCCTGGGTTTTGCCATCCAGGCCGATACTGGTCAGTATGTCGGCGGTATGTTCGCCCAGTTCCGGGGCGTGGCTCGCTATCCTGCCGGGTGTGCGCGACAGCTTTGGCGCAATGCCAAGCTGCTGGTAAGCGCCCCAGCGCTCGTGCAGCAGCTCTACCACCATGTTGCGCTGCCGCACCTGCTCATCATGCATCACCTCATCCATGTTGAGCACTGGTTCACAGCAGCAATCAACCGGGGCAAATACCCGTATCCACTCCTCCAGGTCCTTTTCCAGGAACAGGGTTGCCACCTGCTCACGCAGTTTGTCTTGATGCGGACCCGGTTCGAAATAAGCAGGTTGATCCCACTCGGGGTGGCCAACCGTGGCGCAGAAGAGTTTCCAAAACTGAGGTTCGAGCGCGCCAAGAGACATGTACCGGTTATCTCGTGTTTGATAGAGATTGTAGCAGGCAAAGCCAAGGTTCAGGAAACCATCGCCTGTGGCCGGAACAACACCATCAGCCACATATTGCCCACAGCGCAGGCAGTTCCAGGTCAGCGCGCCATCGGCCATGGCCAGATCAATGTACTGCCCAGCGCCAATACGTTCCCTGGCAAAGAGGGCGGTGGCAATGCTGAAGGCCGCGTACAGCGCGCCGCCGCCCAAATCAGCGATTTGCACACCTGGTAGTGTGGGCGTACCCTTGGGCCCGCTGTGGGACAATACCCCGTTGAGGGCAAGAAAATTGATATCATGCCCGGCCCGCTGTGCCCTTGGCCCATCTGTGCCATAACCCGTGATGGCACAATAGATCAGGCGCGGGTTGATCGCCTGAAGCGCAGCATAGCCCAGGCCAAGGCGATCCATCACCCCTGGGCGAAAGCCCTCCAGCAGCACATCGGCACTGGCAGCCAGTTGCAGCAGGATGTCCTTACCTGCCGGCTTTTTCAGGTTCAGGGTCAGGGAGCGCTTGTTCCTGTTCAAAACGATATGAAAGCCGCTGTTTTCCCCTAAAAGCGGCGGCCACCAGCGGATGTAATCGCCACCTTTGGGGTCTTCCACCTTGATCACCTCTGCACCAAAATCTGCAAGCAGCATAGAGCAGAAGGGGCCGGGTAAAAGGCGTGATAAATCCAATACCTTCACACCACTAAATGCAGTTTCCATGGGCACCTCAAGAGGTTGGGGGATGGGTGGTTGAGCAGCTCTCTGGTGTTGGTTGTGCTTCATTAAAAGTATACGGTTTGCGCCGCCCTGCAAAGGCTTCTTCTCATTTCAATTCCATAGCAAAACGCAAGGTCTGAAATTGGAATACTGTGTTCTTTTATCATGGAATCAAAATGAAGCGATAACCAAAACTGAACGTTTCCCGGTTCTATTGCTGGCCGTACATTGCATGGGCAGAGATGCTCGTTTTTTTCTTACCAACCAGGAGGAAACAATGCGGCAGTTCATCATCAACAAGGCAGCAACCCTTGGCCTCTGCTCGGCAGCCGTTCTGCTGCCTGCTCTGGCCCTTGCCAACACCACTTCACCGGTACCAGTGTTCAAACCCGTGCCCTTTCCGGCAACAGACGAACAAAAGCGCCAGATTCTGGCCAGCCCGGAAATTACTGTAGACGGCAAGACCACTCCGATCAGCTTCAATACCATCCTCCGCAGCGGCGACAAGGCCGGGCAAGGTGTTTTTGGCCTGCTGCTCGACGAAAAGGGCCAACCCATCAAAAACAAGGATGGTTCCGAGCACATTTCCGTGGACAATGATTTCAGCTCGCTGATTTCTGTTGGCGACAAACTCTTCATGGTTTCCCATTTCGAGAGCCGTCCGGGCGCGATGTACCTGAGCGAGCTGAACCAGGACAAAGCCACCGGCAAGCTGACCGCCACCAGCACCAGGAATATTGACATGTCTGCGGCAGGCGGGCTGTGGGTGCCCTGCGCCGGCAGCGTCACCCCCTGGATGACTCATTTGGGCAGCGAGGAATATCCGAACAATGCCCGGCTGACCGAAGCCGCCAAAAACATGGACGAGATTGAAGACTATGACAAGCCCATGGCCCGTTACTTTGGCGTTGATCCCTATGCTGGCACGACCACGGTGGAAGATTTTCGCAAGGCGTTTAAACCCTACCGCTATGGCTACCCGGTCGAGGTGAGCGTGGATGCCTCGGGGAACACCAAGGTGGCCAAGCACTATGCCATGGGTCGTACTGCCGTGGAACTGGCCAAAATAATGCCGGATGAGAAAACCGCCTATATTTCAGATGACGGCACCAATGTGGGCTTTTTCCTGTTTATTGCCGACCAGCCCAAGGACCTTTCCAGCGGCAGACTGTATGCGGCCAAGTGGGTACAGACCAGTGCAGAAAACGGTGGTGCCGCCGATCTGGAATGGATCGATCTGGGTCATGCCGACAATGCGGCCATGCGCAAGGCCATTGAAGAAGACAACATTAGCTTCAGCTCAATTTTTGCTACAGCTCAGCCAGATGCCGCCACAGGCGCGTGCGAGGCTGGTTTCACCTCCATCAACACCACCGACGGCCATGAATGCCTGCAGCTCAAGCCTGGCATGGATACCATTGCCTCTAGGCTGGAAACTCGCCGTTACGCCGCCTACAAGGGTGCAACCACCGAATTTCGCAAGGAAGAAGGCATTACCCTCGATCCTGACAACAAGATTCTCTATGTTGCCATGAGCGAGGTCAACAAGGGCATGCTTGATAACGATAAGGCCGACCTTGGCGGGCCAAACCATATCCGCCTGCCCCAGAATGACTGCGGCACGGTCTACAAATTGGAGCTGGTGAGCAACAGCGCCATTGGCAGCGACTATGTGGCGAAAAACATGGTGGGTCTGGTCAATGGCGAGCCGACCACCTATCC
>CAZEIT010000291.1:0-3371 GCA_964512515.1 uncultured Desulfobulbus sp. | reverse complement strand
GGTGTTCATTCCTCTTAAAGACGCCCAGGAAGCACAGTTTCTCAAGGATAATGACGCCATCCGAGAGCAGCGTCGACGCTCGGCCGAGAACCCTGCTTTCAACCGGCCCGGAGTGCCAGGCCTGCTCGATGCGGTTATTGCCTCTCAAAGCACCAACCCCTACGTCAATGCGGTTTTGGTGCGGGTTGAACCGGGCCATGCCCCGGAAGAAGTCGCTGAGTCGATCCGCCGCTGGAAGCGCTTAACCGTCTATACCCGCAGCCAGATGGAGGAGATTTTGGTTGGTAAGCTGATCGCTACCTCCGCCAGACAGATCTTCATGTTTCTGGTGATCCTTTCGATTGTCAGCTCCGCCATTGTGGCCTTCATCATCTACACCCTGACACTCGGGAAAATTCGTGAAATTGCTGTCTTGAAACTGATCGGCACTAAAAATCGCACCATTGTCGGTTTGATCATGCAACAGTCCATCGCTTTAGGTTTGATCGGCTTTGTGGTGGGTAAGATTTCGGCAACGTTATTGATGGCGCCAATCTTTCCCAAATATGTGCTGCTGCAACCACTCGACTCCGTTATGGGTTTTATCTCCGTGGTTATGATCTGCGTACTGTCGAGCATTATCGCTATTCGTGCCGCGCTCAGAGTCGATCCGGCCGAAGCCATAGGGGGCTGACATGACTGCTAAAGGTATTCGTATCCAGGGGTTAAAAAAACGTTATGGAAGTGGCGATACCGCCGTTGATGCCCTAAAGACCGTCGACATGCACGTTGCGCCGGGCGAGGTCGTTGGACTGATAGGTCCTTCTGGATCTGGCAAAACCACGCTCCTTAAATGTTTGGGAGCGGTGATCGAGCCGACCGCCGGAAAAATGATACTCGGAGATGACGTCATTTATGATGACGGCTGGAAGGTCAAAGATCTTCGTGCCTTGCGGCGGGACCGGATAGGCTTTGTATTCCAAGCACCTTATCTGATTCCTTTCCTCGATGTCACCGACAACGTAGCCCTTCTGCCCATGCTGGCGGGAATGCCAAATGCCGAGGCGCGTAAACGGGCAATAGGATTGTTTAAAGCGCTTGATGTGGAGCATCGCGCCAAGGCCATGCCATCTCAACTCTCTGG
This sequence comes from uncultured Desulfobulbus sp., assembly GCA_964512515.1. Taxonomy (GTDB): domain Bacteria; phylum Desulfobacterota; class Desulfobulbia; order Desulfobulbales; family Desulfobulbaceae; genus Desulfobulbus. The sequence continues at coordinate 2,248 of CAZEIT010000291.1, read as the reverse complement.
TGGAGAACAGCAACGAGTGGCTATTGCACGTGGCTTGGTGAATCGTCCCCCGGTAATACTGGCCGATGAACCGACCGCTCCGCTTGATAGTGAGCGCGCCCTGGCCGTAATCCGGATCTTGAACGATATGGCCAAAAAATTCGAGACCGCCATTATTGTCGTCACCCACGATGAAAAAATCATTCCCACCTTCAAACGCATATATCACATCCGTGACGGGGTAACCTATGAAGAAGAAGGCGAAGGACGTGGTTTCGAATGAGATCAATACAGAAAGGTATTCAAAATGACAAAAGACGTCTGGCTTAAACGAGTCGCATTGGTTGTGCTCATGACTATTTTAACCGCAATCAGTTCTGCAACGTGGGCCGAAGAGAACGATAGTGCAGTCAAAGCGCTCTCGCTGAGAAATATCATGCAGGAATTGAGCAATAACATGCAGATAGTGACTGATGCCATTTCCAGAGAGGACTGGGAACAGGTGGCGGGAACTGCGCCGCAGATTGCCAATCATCCACAGCCGCCGATAGCAGAGAAGATGCGCATTTTAGGTTTTGCAGGTTCCAATGTGAGCAACTTCAAAAGTTTTGACAAGCAGACACATCAAGCCGCAAAGGAATTAGAAGAAATCGCCATGAGAAAAGACGGTAAAGGGGTGATAGCACAGTTCGCAACACTCCAAAAAAGTTGTCTCGCTTGTCACCAGAGTTTTAGAAAAACATTCAAGGAGCATTTTTATGGGAAATAATAATATGGTTGTTCATTATGCTCTAATAGGAATGTGTCTTCTGACGTTGGCAGGATGTGCTGTTGGGCCTGACTTCCAGCGCCCGGCACCCCCTGATGTGATTGGTTATACTCCCACCCCGCTGGCTACAAATTTGAATTCCTCCCCTACCACGCTGGGTGATCCACAAAACATTATTAAGGCAGAACGACTAACAAAACATTGGTGGCGAGCGATGGGTGCCGACAAACTAGACATGCTCATCAGCGAGGCCCTGGAACGTAATCCAACCCTGATGGCGGCAGAGGCTACTTTGCGTCAGGCTCAGGAACTTTACGCGGCGAGGGCTGGTTCGACGCTTTATCCACAATTAGAGGGCAACTTGGGTGGCCAGCGCCAACGCTTCAATCCTGGAACATTAGGACAAACCGGAGAAGCACGGGAATTCAGTCTCTACAACGCTGGCGTGGGTGTTCGCTATACATTTGATCTGGCCGGGGGCAATCGTAGGGCGTTGGAAGCTCTGGCTGCCCGGAGCGATTATCAGCAGTTTCAATTGGAAGGTGCTCGTTTGACATTGGTGGCAAATATCGTCACAACGGCCATCACTCAGGCAAGCCTGAAAAGGCAGACTGAAATTATCGAAAACATCTTGAAGTCGCAGGAAAACCAACTCGAACTAACCCGGGAACGCATTCGTCTTGGTCATGGAGAACCGGACGATGCGTTAGCCCTGCAGACACAGTTGGAGCAAACGCGCGCCAAACTGCCGCCTTTACGTTATCAACTTCAACAAAACGAACATTTTTTGGCCGTTCTTGTGGGTAAAGCTCCAGGAGAGAGTTTGTTGCCGTCGTTTACCTTGGAGGATTTCACCTTGCCGCCGGAGTTGCCATTGTTAATCCCCTCTGAACTGGTGCGTGCAAGGCCGGATATTCTCGGTGCTGAAGCGTTGCTGCATGCCTCTAATGCAGAATACGGGGTCGCAATATCGAAACTATATCCCCAACTCAACCTTAGTGCCGATCTTGGATCGCAGGCACTGACGACCGGTGCGTTGTTCGGCGGTGGTTCTGCTGTTTGGAGTCTGGTGGGGCAGCTGACACAACCCCTGTTCAATCCAGGCTTGCCCGCTGAAAAGAGAGCAGCTCTCGCCGCTTTCGATGCGGCTGCGGCAAACTACCAGTCCGTTGTTCTGGAAGCTCTTCGCAACGTAGCTGATGTACTGAGGGCATTGGAGAATGATTCAAAAAGGCTGGAGGCTCTTTCTGCCGCTGATTCCGCTTCAGGGAAGTCCCTAGAGTCGACACAGCGCCGGTATAAGCTTGGAACTGTAAGCTATTACGATCTGCTTATCGCACAGCAGCAACGGCTTCAAACCAAACTCGATCTGACAGAAGGCCAGGCAAAACGCCTGGTCAACACTGCCGCGTTTTACCAGGCGATGGGCGGCGGATTAAATGGCATTACCGGAAGCGCTGGCGATGTGTCGGAGGCTCAAAGCGCGGAGCGGATCGCCTC
>CAZEIT010000290.1:0-3391 GCA_964512515.1 uncultured Desulfobulbus sp. | reverse complement strand
CGAGCGAGCCAACTGCGATCCGCGACCTGATTTCCACCGGCACCCGGCATTGGTCGTCTGTCAGCCACAAAAGGGTGTTGCCGCTTTTTTCGTACAGCCCCTTGAAATTCATGATGGGCTGCATCTTCAGGGTTTGCCGCTCACCGAAGATGGACGGACGCTTCTCCTTTTTCAGCAGACGCACCGCCACCTCATTGCGCTTGTTGTCGGCAAAGGTGGGTACAATGATATGGCTGTCGGCTTCAAGCTTCAGCGCCCTGCTGATGACAAAGGCAGCAAACTCGTTGTAGGTTTTGCCTTTGAAGGGGTAGAGCTGGTGCGGCTGCTGGTTTTTCTGGTATGTAACTACCCCGCCTGCCTGGTCATAAACCGTTACTCTTCTCGTGACCTTGCGGCCATGACCTTCCCGCTGAAAGACCTCGTAGCGCAGCGGCAGCTTCATGTCGCCTGCAACAATACAGTGGAAGATGTCATCTACCGGATAGAACACATTCAGCGGCCCGGTGCTCTTGACCTGGGCAGAGATGGCATAGCTATCTGGCTCTGATTTTTCCGGGGTGATATGGAGATGAATATCACCGATTTTGACGCCGCCGCTCCAACTCACCTCGTAATGCATTTGTTCCTGGCCCGAAAAGATGATGCCAAGGCTTGCTGGCAGCACTTGGGATGGAAGCAGTTCGTGCTGGGCGGCGCGGGTTGATGGTACGGCATAAGCCAGACTGAGCAGGACAAGAAAAGTGGTGAAAAAAAGGCGCAGCATATCAGGAAGTGGCCAGAGAGAGGCAGGTGGCAATAAACAGAGTCAGGGCAATAAGGCCGTTCATGGAGAAAAAGGACTGCCTGATGCGAGAGAGATCCTGCGGTTTGACGATAAGATGCTGGTAAAACAAAGCCGCTCCGGTGATGATGATACCGGCATAGTACCAGCCGTTTAAGTGCATCAGGATTCCGGTCAGGGTGAAGAGGATAAAGGCGACGCCATGGAAAATCACGGCCAGACGAAAGCTGTTTTCCCGGCCCAGAATGGCAGGCATGGAATAGAGACCGGCGGAGCGGTCGTAGTCGGCATCGAGGCAGGCATAGATGCAGTCAAAACCGGCCACCCAGAAGATCACCCCCAAGCTGAGCGCCCAGGGATAGCCCGCAAAGGAATCGGTAATGGCCACCCAGCCGCCCACCGGAGCCAAGGCCAGGGCCAGACCGAGCACCAGATGGCAGAGCCAGGTAAAACGCTTGGTTAGCGAGTAAAAAAGGGTCAGGCCCAGGGCAAAGGGGGCCAGGATCAGGGTGCTGCGGTTGATCATGGCACAGGCCAGAAAAAAGAGGGCCGAGGAAACCAGCACCAGGAGCCAGGATTCCTTGCTGCTGACTAGCCCGGCTGGCAGCGCGCGGCCTGCGGTGCGCGGGTTGGCTGCATCAAAGTGCTTGTCTGCAATGCGGTTAAAGGTCATGGCAGCGGTACGGGCGCCAACCATGGCCACAACCACCCAGAAAAGGATGCGCAGGGGCGGCAGCCCATCTGCGGCCAGAACTACAGCCATGAGCGCAAAGGGCAGGGCAAAGACCGAATGCTTGAACTTGATCATTTCAAGCAGGATGCCGAGTTTATGCCACATGGCCATGCTCCCGGTGGTTTTCGCTTCTATCTGAGAGTGATGTCTGCGACCGCTGATCGTTTTTCATACCGCCTCCCTGTCGCCTATATACATGGAAACAATACCAAAGGTCAGGCTCACGCGGCGAACCTCGGCAAAGCCAGCGGCCCGCATCATGGCCATCAGGGTGTCTGGCTCATAAAAGGCGGCAATGGAAGAGGCCAGATACTGGTAGGCCTCCTTGTCTCCTGAAATACGGCCAGCCACAGCAGGCAGCACCGTATTCAGATAGAAGTTGTACACAGGTTTGATGATGGGGTTTGTCGGTCTTGAAAATTCGAGGATGATGAGCCGTCCGCCTGGTTTGAGGATGCGCAGCATCTCGCTTAAACCTTTTTCTGCCTGGGCCAGGTTGCGGATGCCAAAGGCAATGGTGCAGCCCTCGCAGGAGGAATTGGCCACAGGGAGGGCCTCACCGTCGCCGCATACCGGATGAATGCGGCGGCTGCGTTCTTCCCTGGCTATATTGCTGATGCCTGCCCGCAGCATGTCTTCACAAAAATCAACGGCCAGCACCTGACGTTTTGGCGCCTGCCGGGTCAGTTCCATGGCAAGGGGCAGGGTGCCGGCACACAGGTCAAGCACCCAGCCATTGGGCACATGTCTGAGCAGCCGGGTGGTGCGCCAGCGCCAGTAGCGATCGATATGCAGGGAGAGCAGGGAATTGAGCAGATCATAATGCGAACTTATGGAAGAAAATTTTTCCCGGACAAACTGTTTTTTTTCTTCCGCTGGTTGGGGTGTCTGCATGATATCTGCTCGATAAAGGGTAGTGTCAAAAGAGGCTTAAGAAAAAATTTTCACGGGCAGGGCGTTTGCGGGCACTTCCCTGCGGGCAATGAGATAGGAATAGTATGTTTCCAGGGCCTTGATCTTAACCGGAGTAAGGTCGTGCTCAATTGCGTGCAGATAGCGGGTGCAGGCCGCATGTTCCATGGGGATGCGGTTGGAAACGGTTTGGCAGATTTCCGCCATGCGCTCTCCGCCTTCGCGCCTGCAGGCAAGGAGCATTTCGCGGATGCGGCGCGCCTCTTCCGGTTGGGATTTGAGGAAATCTTCGCTTACCACACACACCGAAAAAACAAAGGGCAGGCCGGTTTGCCGCATCCAGGCCTCGCCCAGGTCAAGTTCTACCAGATAGCCACCTTCCCGGCTGATGCGCAGGGCGTCATCACCGATGGCCAGCACTGCCTGAGCCTGGTCTGCGATGGAGTCCGGGCCGTAAACCGGGCCGCTGGAGTAGACTGGCTGGATTCGATAAAATTCTTCCAGAATAATCTGCACCAGCCTGATGGAGGTGTCCGATTGTTGGGTGAGCATGACCGCCTGCCCGTCCAACTCTTCCACCGGTAAATGGGAAAAGAGAAAGACACTGCCCACCGGGCCGGTGGCGCTGATAGAAAGCCCGGCAAAGATCTGATAGCGCTCCGGGTGCAGGGCATAGGCAAAGGAGGAGACAAAGCCCATGTCTATTGTACCTGCAAGCAGCAGTTCGTTGAGTTGCCGGGGTTGTCCTTCCACCACCTGCCAGTTGAGGGGTAGATTTTTCTCTTTCCATATTTCATAAATCGGCGCGGTGTTGATGTAGTTTACCATGCCGATGCGGGCCGGAGGCATCATGGGTCAATCCTGCTCAGTGGTTGCAAAGCATGCGGGCTTAAGGCATGCCGATTAACCAGCGCCTGCATCAGGGCTTCAGGCGTGGCTGCGGGTTCAGCAAGGGGCACGGCCAG
>CAZEIT010000289.1:0-3423 GCA_964512515.1 uncultured Desulfobulbus sp. | reverse complement strand
GAAGTAAGTAGTTTTCTCAAGGATATAAATGGCGATTTGACTGATATACTCTGTGATCATGGCTGTGCAATAAGAAGAAAATAACCAAGGACAACAAGCCCGAAAACGATCCTGTAATGAGCGAAAAGACGAAAATCATGGTGGGCTACATACCACAACAAGCCGCGTATTGCCACAAGCGCGCTGGCAAAGGCAACGATAAAACCGATCAAAAAGAAGGGTAGGTCATGGCTCGACAGGCTTTTCCATGAGCTGAACAGGTCGTAGCCCGTGGCTAGGAACATGGTTGGGATGGCGAGAAAAAAGGAAAATTCGGTGGCAGCCTGTCGAGACAGGCCAAAGAGCAAGCCGCCAATAATGGTAGCTCCAGAGCGGGAAACACCGGGTATGAGCGACACTGCCTGGGCAAAGCCAAGCTTGAGCGCATCGATCCAGGTCAACTCCTCCATGGTGGAAATACGTACGTCTCGTTCCTTACGCTCAACCAGCAGGATGATAAAGCCACCCGCAATCAGGGCAATGGCTACGGTGGTGGGGTTCAAGAGGTGTTTTTTGATAAGACTGTGCAGGGCAAGGCCAAACAGCGCTGACGGACAAATGGCCAGAAAAAGGTGAAAAACAAGGCGTTGACTCGTACTGTTTTCCAAAAGAGTAGCCAGGATGGTCTGCAAGCGGTCACGATAATGCCAGCACACGGCGAGGATCGCCCCAAGTTGTATCACGATGGAAAAGGTTTTGGCCTGGTCTCCGGTATATTTGAGCAGATCGCCCGCAACAATAAGATGACCAGTGCTGGATATCGGTAAAAATTCTGTCAGCCCTTCAACCAGGCCCAGGACAACGGCCTGAAAAACTTCAAACGCACTCATAGAGTTTTGTTGTTTTTGTTATCGTATGCCTGCGCCATCCAGGTGCAGGCAATATTCAGCCAAATTTACTGCACGTAAATCTGCAGATCTTGTTCTATACATGCGATCGCGTTCTTATTGATGCAAGCCGCGAAAAAAAGGGCACCTCATGTCGAGGTGCCCTAAAGAAGCGGATGGGGTTAGGAATCAGACAATTTTCTTTTCCGGAGCCTTTAAGGTGGCAAGAATCACCACTGCGATTGCCAGCAGAACTGCCGAAACGATAAAAGGCATGAAAAATGAATTGGTCATAGCCTGCAGTCTGCCACCGAGATACGGACCGAAGAATCCGGCCACGCCCCAGGCGGTGAAGAGTAAACCGTAGTTTGAACCTTGCGCGCTCGGGCCATAGTATTGCAGCGTGGTGGCCGGGAACAAAGTGAACATGGCACCATAGTTCCAGCCGATCAGGCCGGCAACGGCTGCCAGTAAGGCTGCAGTTTTTCCTGCCGGGAACAGCATCAGCATGGCAATAACCTGCAGGGAAAAGAGCACCAGGAAAATTTTCTTGGTACCGATTTTGTCAGCCAGGGGGCCGATCATGATGCGAACCAGCGCGTTGAAGATCGCCAAAGTAGCAGGTGCACCGGCTGCGGCCATGGCAATTTGATCAGCCGCTGGCTTAGGGATCGTTGCTGCTGCATCCAGGCCTTCCTTGGCCCGGTACGCGATGCTCATCGCGTCAATGCCGTGCTTGGCGATGAGACCGATAACCATGAGGCCTGCAAAAGAACCACAGAAATAGGCCAGCCACAAGAGCCAGAACTGCGGAGTCTTCTTTGCTTCCTCATAGGTGTAGTCACGGTACGCTTTGACCGCGCCGCCACCAGCAGGAGCAGGAGGATTCCAGCCTGCTGGCTTATATCCTGCAGGGGGTAGACTGAGACACATAGCGGCTGCAACACCCATGATGCCCATAGCAATACCAACATACTTGAACACCGGCAGAGCAGAGCCGTAATGAGCAATCATCTTGGTGGCCAGAGGAGCCATGATAAAGGAGCCAAGCCCGAGGCCAACAACGGTAAAACCGGTTGCTAGTGCCCTGCGGTCAGGCCACCATTTGGGTGCGGTGGAAATAGGCGGCAGATACACCATGCCACCACCCAGGCCACAGATAACACCATAATACAGGTAGAGCAGATACAACTGGGAGGTAGCCTGTTCACCAGCAGCCAATGACTCCGGAGTCGGCGGCTTGATGGTGGAAACCATGAAGAAACCAAATGCCATCAGCAAGCTGCCGATGAGAACAATGATCCTAGGACCATACTTGTCACTCATACGGCCGGCCGGGAAGGTGACCAAACCGAAAATGAGGCAGATAAGGGCATAGGCTAGAGCAACCTGGGGCACTGTCCAGCCAAATTGCGCCTGAAGAGGTCTGATGAAAACACTGAATGCGTACAGAAGTAAACCGCAAGTGGTGCTGCCTAGGAGTCCGCCAAGTAGTGGAATCCAGCGTGGATAGGTCGTTCCCGTTTGAGCCATGTACACTCCCCCTTCAATAAGTTGAGTTGAACTGCTTGCAGATTTTACTCTACGTAAGCCTGAATGGTCTCATCCACCTCCTTGTATGATGTATATGTGTGTGTATGCGCCAGAACCGCGCACCAGAAGAACAAACCCAGAATTGTGCGTGAGTATAAAGGAGATGAAAATCACTGTCAATGCACAAAGCTTCTCTGTTTTTGCTTTTTAACGGCCAGATTTAGCGAACTCTTGTTCAGTTTTTCAATCAGACTTTATTTGACTTAGCTTTCGCCAAAAACGCAGCTCGGTCCATCTGTGATCATTTGAACAGTAACTCAGTAATTTTTCATGTAATTGTGCGTTCGAACTGTTGTTTTTTTGGTAAAAATCTGTTGAGGATTATGGAACCCAAAATCGCTGCGGTGATTGAAGCGGCGAAGATGGACAATTTTGCCTCTTTAATCAAGAGCGGATCGGAGAAGGCCAACTCGGTAATAAAGATGGACATGGTAAAACCAATGCCCGCCAGAACCGAACAGCCGAACAATAGCGACCAGGTGATGCCTTTGCCAAGTTTTGCCCATCCAGTTTTAACCATCAGCAGGCAGGTCAGCATGATGCCAATGGGTTTTCCAAAGACCAGACCTAAAAATACGCCCAAGCTGACCGAATCAGGCAGATTGGCCATAACAGAACTGTCGATGGCGATCCCTGCTGAAAAAAGGGCAAAGAGCGGCAAGACAATATAGGCTTGAATGCTGTGCAAATTTTCTTCAAAAACAATGCCAGCAGGAATCATGTCGCGGGTGGTGAGGTAAATGGTGTTGATGGCACGGAACTGTTTTTTATCTTCAATCATGCTGTGCCGGGTGAGTTCTGTTCCCTCCAGTTGACTGATTCTGGCTTTAATAGTGCTAAAGAATACTTCAGGTTTTATGGACGCCCTCACCGGGTAGACCATGGCTGTGAGTATGCCGGCAATGGTGGCATGGATGCCAGAGAGAAGGATGCAAAGCCAGATGCCGATAACGAGTGGGAGGTG
>CAZEIT010000288.1:0-3432 GCA_964512515.1 uncultured Desulfobulbus sp. | reverse complement strand
TTAATATTTGGTTGTTATTTTTATATCCAGGACTGGAGATAACAATTCTTCATAAAATCACCTATCCTCCTCACCATTGGAACACCATGCTTCCAGTGAGCCTTTCAAGACCAAGGAGGATAGTACATGCACACCAGCCCCCAGCAAAAGATTCTGCTCAGGCGGAAAGACGTTGAGCAGCGCACCGGTCTGAGCCGGTCGTCCATTTATGCCCTTGCCAAGGAAGGCGCGTTTCCTCGCCCGGTTTCTCTGAGCACCCGTTCGGTTGCCTGGGTGGCGGAAGAGGTCGACGCCTGGATAGAGGAGCGCATCAAAGCGCGCCAGGCGGTTGAGGCCTAATGCCAATGCCCAATCGCATGCCAGCCAGATGCCAAGAAGATTTCACCTTGCCCAAAGTGGGGAGCAGCCGCGAGGCCTCCACGCGCCCTTGTCTTGCGTGTCCACCGCTTTGGGCATTTCTAGTCAAAAACGGCTTGCCGCTTGAACGCCAGCTTGCAAAAATCCTTGCTTCCATGCCTGGATTCCCGTATTCTTGGAATACCAAACATACATGGTGCCCGGCCTGCACCTTAATCCAGGTCTTTTTTTGTACCTATTCCAACGAATCGATTTGCCGTGAGTGTCGGGGAGTCCGCGAGGCCCCCGGAGCCATGTATGGCTTGGTAGCACTCACGGCATTTTTATTTGGAGGAATCCCTCATGTTTAGCCACAACGGAGCAGAATCCAGCTACGACGGCCCCACCACCAGCCACCCACGAGAATGCTGCCAGAACCGCTTGACATCCACTGTGTCAGCCGGTAGCCTGCAAGCCTCAAAACAACAGTGGTGTGTTGACCTGCACCCTAAACCAGGTCTTTTTCCATATCCTGCATCTGAATTTGCGTCGAGTGTCGGGGTGTCCGCGAGGCCCCCGGAGCCACTGTTGGCTTTGAGAACACTCGGCGCATTTTTTTATGGAGGAATCAGCCATGTGTGACCACAACGGAGCAGAATCCAGCTACGACGGCCCCACCACCCCGCTTGAGCTTCGCGACCAGATCAGCGAAGAGAACGACGCCCTGCGTGCCTTTGCCGTGCTACTCAGCACAGCCAACCTCTCCGAATTCGACAGCAGTAAGTTTCTGAAGGACACCCCAAGCGGCCGCCGTGCCGCCCTGGAGGCGCAAGCCCTGCAATACGGCCTTGCCAAGCTCATTGACCTGTATCTTGACCGGCAGGAGCGGATGGTAAACGCCTTTGCCGAACACTACCTGGAAAGTGATGAATGGCGCTTACAGACCGCCTCCAAACTGGTGCAGATGGTCAGGGGTGGGGCCTGGGGAAGTGGGCAGCTTGCCCAGCAAAAGCTTTTGGAGGCCGTGAACCTGTTGAGCCAGGTCATTGCCTGCGGAGGCCACCTCAGGCCAATGGCAGAAGACCTACAGCAAGAGGCATTCCAGCACCCCTTGCTGAAGGCAGCAGCAGAGGAGGTGGCGCGATGAAGGATGACTTTGCCACCCTCAAAGAGCGGGTTGACCTGGTCGAATATATTACCAGGCGCACGGGCTCTATGGTGAAGACCATCGGCCCAGATACCCTTGATCTAACAGAATGCCCCTTTTGCAAAGGGCATGACTGCTTTCGCATTACGCCTTCCAGACAGGGGTTCCACTGTTTTCAGTGCCCTGGTGAGCTGCAGGGGGGCGACATCTTTGATTTTATCGAGCGTTTTGACCGCTGCGACAAGGACGAAGCCTTGCGTATCCTGGCCAAAGACCAGGGCTACGAGCTGCGCGGCCAATCTACGGACACGCCAGGCTGCACCCCGGAAGAGGAACAGGCACAGGCTTGCCGCGGGGCTATTTTTGAAGAGGCGGCCAACTACTACCACGCCCGGCTGATGGCCAACAGCCGGGCCCTGGGCTATCAGCGCAAGGTGCGGCAACACTCGGAAGAGACGCTTGCCGCCTTCCGGGTTGGTTATGCGGACGGCAGACTCTACGAGCACCTGCAGGGCCAGAGCTACAGTGAGGAAGAGCTGATTGCTTCAGGTCTGGTGCGGATGCGCGAAGGCAGGCTTGCCGATTTCTTTATGCACGACCTCTTCATTTACCCGCACCTAGGCACTGACAAGCAGGTGGCCGGGTTTACCATCAAAGATCAGCGCAAGAAATACAAGTACCGGCTGCCGGGAGCATACTGGGGCAAGGATTGTCTGTTCCACAACATACAGGCCTTTGACGGCAAAGAAGTGGTGTTGGTGGAAGGAGAAAACGACCTGTTGAGCGTGTACGGCCAAGGCCAGACGCCACCGGTGGCGGCCATCAATGGCCAGATTTCAAGGGAGCAGCTTGACTTTCTGGGGAACTGGGCGCCAGGAAAGACCCTGTACCTGTGCTTTGACAATGACCAGGGCGGCCAGGCCTATACGGACAAGATTTGCCGGAAGCTGAAAACGCTCTGCAAGCCAGCGACCCTTGCCGGGCTCCTGGAAGGAAAAACCGCCACGGTGCGGGTGATCCGCTTTGACCAGGAAACAAAGGACATTGACGACTACCTGAAGGGGCAAAGCGACCCAGCTGCGGCCATGGCCAGGCTGATGAGTGGCGCGGAGCGCTACTTCCCGCCCCTGCGTGAACTGAAAAACATGTACCACGAATCACTGAAAAGCGATGAGGAACAGGGGAGGTTCAACTTCGACACCTATGGCAAGATTTGCTTTGAGTGGTTCCAGGCCAGGGGGAAGTTTTTCTATGACGGCAGTGAAAGCCAGCTCTTTTTCAGCAACAGGATTTACGCGATCGGCAACAACACGCCCTTTAAGGCGCTCCTGTACGAGCAGGCAGGTATCAATGCGGCCACCAATGGCGCGCGCCTGGTGATTCAGAACCTGGAAAGCCAAGCTTACCTGAAAGGCTCGCGTATCTCATCGCCTGGCTGGATATTCACGAATTTCAAAGAAAACACGATCTATTTCAACCTTTGTGGAGAAAACAGCACCCTGCTGAAAATCGGCCCGGGGCGAATTGAAACGGTTGCCAATGCCACCAACGCGGAACAGGTGCTGCTCAAAGACTCTCCGAAGATGAACCCTATCAGCTTTATGCCGGATGCCAACATAGGCAAGGGCATGGCCTCTTTGAAAGAGCTGATATTCGATAACCTGACCTGCGACCTGGCTGACCGGTACTTTATTATCTGCCTGCTCTTCAATGTGGTGCTGTTGCAGTATGCGAAGGCCAGGGGCATTGCCAAGTTTTCCGGCACATCCGGCAGCAGCAAGACCTCGGCGGCTGTGCTTATGTCGGTGCTTATCTATGGCGAAGACTACGTAACTTCAAGCTCTGCGGCATCTGATTTTTCGGATGCCGCAGTTTCGCCGCTATCCTTTTCAGACAACCTCGAAACAGACGCTGTGCGGGGCGGTAAGCGCGATTTTCTGCTTACCGCA
>CAZEIT010000287.1:0-3461 GCA_964512515.1 uncultured Desulfobulbus sp. | reverse complement strand
CCACAGATTATGAGGAAAGGTATACGCAGATTTTTGTTTTTTTCGTAAGCACAACAAATTATTATCCGGTTTACGAATATCATTCAGCGTTTCCATCCAGACGGTTGATGGAACACCGATTTTTGATTTCAGCTAACTGGTTATCACGCAGATTTGAATGGATAACCAGAAACCGTATATTCCCGCACTCAAGCCATAAAATATAGGAGTAAAACTGTTTCCAACAAAGTGTGACTTGGGGCTCGTCAAAATCGAACATAGGTGCAAGACGAGATAGCAAGCTGGCCGCAATAAAAGGCGTTTAAAATCCCCCAAAAAGTTTTTACCTTTCGTGGTCTCCCCGTTTTTACCACTCCCGAGCGTGTAATTCCTACCCTGCAGCTCACCCTAGGCGTTCTTTCATCTCCCATTTATTATAGCGCTGGCCTTCTCACCCCTGTCGGAAATCTGATCGCTGTTGCTGTTGCTGCGACGTGTTCGGTCTGCCTGATGGCGCTGTAGTGGTCCTGTTTTGTGAAGAGATTGTCTTCGTTGCGTTCTCACTCACCATCAAACAGGAGGTTTCCATGCAGCAGAACAACGGCAGTGAATTCAGGCCCGAGGAAATCATCACGTTGCGGCACTTCGACAAGAAGAGCGGGCAATGGGTGGCAAACGAGTACCCGAAAGTAGGTGGCCGGTTACGGTTGGCTCACCTGCACAACGACACCCTTGATATCAGCACGGATGTATTCCAGTACGACGGAAACCTAGCTGTTGTCAAGGCAGTCTGTACCACAAACAAAGGCAGCTATTGCGGAATGGGCATGGCGAGCGTCGAACGGGATGCCAAGATTGCCCCTGCCCTGCTTGAGTTGGCTGAAACTCGTGCCATCGCCAGGGCCCTGCGCTTCGCAGGTTTTGGCGTCGAGTACTGTTCCGCCGAAGAGGTTTCGCATCTGGACCAGGAAAAGGAGATGCCTGAACCCAGGGAACAGCCACCCGCAAAGGAACCGGAGAAAGCCATCTACTGTCCGCACACTCCAGGACGCCCTCAACCGGCCGGTGGCGGTGTTTATACGGCCAGCTATGCCAACGGTCGCACCAATGGCAGCAGCAGCCAGGGAGGCGCTAATAACGGCAATGGCCGCCTCACCCAGAAGCAGCATGGGCTGTTGCTCAAGCTTGCCGAGGATCGGGGCATGAGCCGCTCACAGCTGGACGACATGAGCCGGGAACGGTTCGGCTGTGTCCTGAATTTCGTTTCCAAAGGGGATGCTTCAAGCCTCATCGGAGAGCTGACCGCGAACTAACATCCACACCCCAGCAGTTCAACCCACAGGGAGTTGGCCACAGACGGCCGGCTCCCTTTTTTTATGCGCACAGCAAGGAGAGACAGCCATGACTCAAGCCATCGCCACCATGCGAAAACAGACCCTCCACATCAGCCACAGCCAGCTTTTTACCTATCTCAATTGCGGACTCAAGTTTTGGTTCCAGTACGTCCAAGGAATGCCGAGGGAGCATTCGAGCATCAATTTGCATTTTGGCAAGGCCATGCACACCGGCATCGAAACCTTTTACCTGGCGCTCAAGGAATCCGGCAAGAAACCGCCGCTTGAGCTGATGGAAGCCGCGTTTTCCAGCAAGCTCTATCAGAGCCTCGAACTCGAGTCCGCACCGCTTCTGTTCAAGAAGGACATGCCGGATACCGCGTCAGCCGTGGCTCTTGGAAAAAGGATGCTGGAGGTGTTCCACCAGGAAGCGGAGGTCGATGGCTTTCGGGTGGAGGCCGTGGAGATGCCCTTGGCCGCCAACCTGTACAACCACAGGGGCGAGCTGATGGACATTCAACTCGTTGGTGTTCTCGACCTGCTCATTCGGGACAGACAGGGGAACTTGACAGCCGTGGATCACAAGACCTCGCGCCAGGCTAAATCTCAGGCCGACGTAGATGGGGATCTGCAGCTGACGGCCTACTCGTACCTCCTGGCTGCCAACAAACGTGTGTTCCCCAAGGCCGAGGTTCGCTGCCAGTTCAACGTCATCAGGAAGCTGAAAACCCCGAAGCTGGAAACCTACCAGACCACCCGAGGCCCGGTAGCACGAAAGCGGTTTGCCAAGCTGTGCGCCACCGTCCTTTCGGGGATTGACAACCAGGTCTATCTGCCCTGCAGGAGCTGGCTCTGCGCGGACTGTGAATATGCTGCCGCCTGCAAGGAGTGGTAACAGCCAACCCCCATTCAGCCATGCCGAGCCTGTTTCCAGACGTCTGGAAACGGGCTTTCCCTTTTCAACCCAACCCAACCCCAAGGAGTACATCATGAGTTCAGCATTGATAGGCAAAAATCGTGTTTCCGAGGCAGAGGTAATCGCCGTCCCCGAGGTCGATTGGACGGACACTTTTCATCCCATCCATCACAAGCTGGTCATCAGCGCACTGCGTACCAGCCTCGACGCCTTTGGCCTGGAAGTGATGAAGGCCGAGTACGTGCTCGCATCGGAAGGACAGAAGATGTTCTCTGTGTGGGACCTCAACAACGGCACATCCGAGCTTTGCTGGAGCCTGGGCATCAGGAACAGCATGGATAAGTCACTTGCTTTTTTAATTGCATGCGGATCCAGGGTCTTTGTCTGTGAAAACTTGGCATTTTCTGGCGAATATGTGAGTTTTCGCCGCCACACGAAAGGGCTCGATGTGGACGAGCTGGAGTTCATGGCCTTCCGGGCGATGAAGGGCATGATACCCAAGCTGCAGGCCTTTCAAAGCTGGCACGAGAGCCTGAAAGAGCACAGTTTGTCCGAGGCTGATTTCCGCATCCTGCTGGTGGAGATACTGGCTCAAGGAGTGGTGCCGGCCAGTAAATTCTCGCAGCTGTATGACCTGTACATGAACGTGTATGGTGGCACCATCTTTGGCCTGCACGAGTCCGTGACCGATGTTCTCCGGGAAAGCAACCTGCTCTACCTGCCGAAGAAGAGCGAGATCCTGAACCAGATTGTGAATCAGTACATCGACAACCTGGGCTCGGCAAACAACCACCCGCTGGGCGAATTTTACCAACGGCGGTGTTGCCTGCCCCGTTAAGCCGAAGTCAGAACGTACCAAACAGCCCCGGTAGCCATGCGTGTTGCCGGGGTTCTCACTATTTTGAAGGAGGATAGCATGTGGAACACACCATCAGCCGAAAGACTGGCCAAGCTGCCGAGGCTCTATGAAACAGAACAGGTTGGCCTCAAGGACAAGCTCGTTCAGTTGCATTTCTTCATCGGCGGCAGCGACTGGTACGCAATCGAGTTCGACGGCCAGGACACCTTCTGGGGGTTCGCCATTCTGAACGGCGACAATCTGAACGCGGAGTGGGGATATTTCTCACTGACCGAGTTGCAGCAGATACGAGTTGGTGGGTGGGTGGAGGTTGATTGCGAGCTGGAAGAACACTGGGAAGTCCGACCAGCCTCAAGGATAGGAAAGATCAACC
>CAZEIT010000286.1:0-3464 GCA_964512515.1 uncultured Desulfobulbus sp. | reverse complement strand
TCCATGTGGGCGGCTCCCTGGTACTGACCATCCTGGGCATGCTGACCGTGGACCTGCTGCGGCGTTTCTAATCAGAAGGGTATAAAGAGGTAGAACCCATGCAGGGATACAAACTGACGTTTTACACCCAGCAGGATCGTTGCCATAAAGGCCAGACACTCGGTAAATGGCTGGTGCATAGCGCGCGCAAACTGGGTATTGGCGGAGCAACTCTGATCGGGGCTGCCGAAGGTTATGGTCACGATAAAAGACTGCGCGCTGCCAACTTTTTTGAACTTGCCGATCAGCCCATTGAGGTCACCATGGCACTCAGCGCAGAAGAGGTAGAGCGTCTCTTTGCCCATATTCACAATGAAGGCCTCAATATCTTTTATGTGCTAAGCCCCATAGAATATGGCATGAGCGCTGAGCGCAAGCTCTGTCCCAGTCCTGACCAATCGCCATGAAAAAAGGCGCCCGCAGGCGCCTTGAATCGTACTGCGGAACCTGCCGGGTTTTTCTCCGGCAGGTCGCGCTCGTTACTTGAAGGTTTTTTCCTTGATCTTGATATGGCTGGTAACCTTGTTGACGCCTTTGACTGAACGGGCGATGGATGCTGCCTTGTTGATCTGGGCCTGAGAATCGACCGCGCCGGTGAGAACTACCTCACCGTTAAAGGTATCCACGCCAATGGCAAAACCGCTGATTTCCGGATCGCCGATCAGGGCAGTTTTGATCTGGGCGGTCACGCCGGTATCGCCAACCACCTCATCAGCGGTACGGCCGGCAGGGGTGGTGCAAGCCGCACTCAGGGCGACAAAGCAGGCAAAAAGTATGCTCAGTGCCAAACTCAGATGTTTCTTGTTCATGACATGCTCCTTTCTGGTGAATGTGATCCTTCTTTGGGCCTGTGCCAGCGCCAGTAGTGCAGAATATTAGAAAGCATGCACAGGCCACGGTCAAGTCTGGCCGTGGGAAATACAGGCTTAGCCCCAGAACAGAGAGCAGCAGGGGGCACGGTGTGCGACCTGGCGCTGAAGTGAAGGCGGGCGCTTGATCTTTATCAGGAAATTGTCTACTACTTCCTTATACCAACACTATACCAACGCTATGTCAATGCTATGACAGTATCATACCAACGCACCCAAACAAGTTTGTGTTGTAGCGCGAAAATTGCATGAACGAACGGCAATACATCCTGGATCTTGCCAGGCGTCAGTCTGCCAGCCTACATGCAGGCACCATCATGGCCCTGGGGGATGATTGCGCAGTTATCCGTAAATGCGGCAGCATAGTCACGCTGTTGAGCATGGATACCCTGGTTGAAAGCGTGCATTTTGATCGTGCTTTTCATCCACCGGAGCTCTTGGGCCGTAAGGTTGTAAGCGTCAATGTGAGCGACATCGCCGCCATGGGCGGTAGCCCCACCCAGGTACTGCTTTCAGCTGGACTGCCGCCCAATTTTGATGAGAGATGGGTGCAGACCTTTAATCAAGGCCTGCTTGATGGCTGCGCCAGCTACAACTGCAGCCTGATTGGCGGCGACACCGTGGCCAGCCCCGGGGGTTACAGCTTCACCATCACTATCCTCGGTGAGATGGAGGAAGAAGAAGTGCTCTACCGCAGCGGCGCGCAGGCAGGAGATACAGTCTACATGAGCGGTCAACCCGGTTTGGCTGCTGGTGGACTGGCACTTCTCAGCGCAGGGCTTGCTGGCGGCAGCACATTCTTCAGCGAACTCTTTACCAGGCACCTGAACCCGGAAGCGCGCTTGCACCTGGGCAGGCGATTGGCCGCAAGTGGCCTGGTGCATGCCATGATGGACAGCTCAGATGGCCTGGCCACTGACCTTGCCCATATCTGTAGCGCATCTGAACTGGGCGCGCAGATTTTTTCCCGCACCCTGCCTGTGTCGGATGCGCTGCGCCAGGCAGCCAGGCTCTGCGGGGCTGATCCTCTTGACTGGATTTTGCGAGGAGGTGAGGACTTTGAATTGATCTTCACCGCTCCCTCGCAAGCAGACGCCAGCCTGCGCAGGCTGGCCCAGGACTGTATTATACCAATCCACGCCATTGGCCGCATAGACAGGGGAGAAGGGCTGCGCCTCGTGCAGGAGGAAACAGAAGAGGCGGACGGCAGCCGTGAAACGCCCCTGTCATATCAGGGATATGATCATTTTCGCCAGCCCGGGAAAGACTGACATGGTAGTAGGCGCTCTGTTCAAACATTGGTCTCTTCGTTTTCTTGCTCCAGATACGGTCTTAAGGCGCACCTACGAGGCCTTTAAAGATTTGCTCCGCTTTGATATCCAGTGCCACGAGCTCATGGCCGAGTTTGAAGAGCTCTACTACCAGGGCAGACGCGAGGATTTTGCCGCCATCCGGGTGCGCTACCGCAAACTCAGTGCCAGTGTGCAGGGCATGCTGAGCGCGCTTGAACGCATGCAGCCTGGCCGCACCAGCAGCCTGCGCGAGTATTTCATCAAGTATGATTTTTATGCTCAAATGCTCCTGGAACCGCCGGAGCGTTTCCTCACCCCGCCCTATGCGGTGGGTCATAATGAATTGCATCCAGCATCCCTGGTTGGCAACAAGAGCCACAGCCTTCTCCGCATCCAGCAGGCGCAACAGGCGGAGGTGCCCGCTGGATTCAGTATCACGGTTTCATCTGCAGCCATGCTGATGGCCCACAACCAGCTCAGGCCGGCGGTGGATCTGCTCCTGGCCCGCATGGACACCACCTCGCCCGCAAGTGTTGCGGCCCGCTCCAGTGCCCTTATGACCCTGGTGCGCTCCATGGAGATACCTCCTGAGCTGAGTGAGGCGGTACTTGACGAGTACGACCGCATGGCCATGGCCTTTCCCGAAGATGCCCCGCCTCTGGTGGCGGTGCGTTCCTCCGCTATGCAGGAAGATGGTCGCCACAGTTTCGCTGGTCAGTACCATTCTGCCCTGGCTGTGCCTCGCGATAACATTCTTGGCGCCTATCTTGAAGTACTGGCTTCCAAATATACGCCCGAGGCGCTCCTCTACCGCATCCATACCGGCTTAAGCGACGAGGAAACCGATATGGCGGTGTTGGTTATGGCCATGATTGATGCCGCTGCAAGCGGAGTGGCCTACAGCCGCATAGCCGCGCCTGATGCTGGTGGCGATCAACTGCTGGTGCAGAGTGTCTACGGTCTGGGCCAGCCGCTGGTGCAGGGTGAAGTGTTGCCTGACTGCTTTGTCTTTTCGCCACCGGAAAGAGAAGAGCCGGGCAGCGTGCACAGTGGCTGCCAGGAACAGGGACTTTTCCTGCGGCACGGCGCCCTGGTTTTTGCAACACTGCCCCAGGAGTTGCGGCAGAAACCAGCCATCAAGGTAGAGGAGGCCGCCCTGATAGCAACCCAAACCCGTTTGCTTGAAGATGCCTTTGGTCAGGCCCAGGATGTGGAATGGGTACTGGATAGCGGGCGTACACTCTATATCGTGCAATCTCGGCCT
>CAZEIT010000285.1:0-3466 GCA_964512515.1 uncultured Desulfobulbus sp. | reverse complement strand
TTGGGCCACACGACCAAGGTGCTGCAGACCTTTGAGCCGGAAGAAAACTCTCAGGTAGAGCAGCAGCGCCAGGGCTGGCAGGATATATTGAATAATTTCAAGCAATACGTTGAGCACAAAAAGAATTAAGCGCTGGCTCTGCTGCCTTTTCCCTTTTCTTGAGTCTTGATTTGTATGCACATGCTTAACTTCTTTGCCGCCTGGATCGGCATCCTGCTTGGCTTTGTCGCAGGCGCGGTTCTTGGCCTGTTCTTCCACCAGGAGGAATGGATGGGCGGTTACGATTCCTGGCGCAGAAGAATGGCCCGGCTGGGTCATATCTCCTTTTTCGGCATTGCCTTCATCAACCTCGCCTATGCGGTCAGTGTGGCGGCGTTTCAGGTAGCGCCCGGCTCCGCCTATGTTTCCTGGCTCTTTGTGGCCGGAGCCATCACCATGCCGCTCATCTGCTTTCTTTCGGCCTATAAGAAAGAATTCCGTCACCTGTTTTTTATTCCGGTACTGAGTCTGATCATCGGCACGGTTCTCTTTTTTACTCAGGGGTTATTTGCATGAAGATTGCACTCGTCGCCATGAGTGGTATTCGCGTATGCGACCAGGAACTGCTCAACATGGGCCTGACCCTGCCGGGCTTTGTCGAGCGGAGCAGGGTGATTGCCTCGCTGCCCAGTCTTGGCCTCCTCACCCTGGCGGGTATAACCCCTAAAGACCACACAGTGCAGTACCTGGAAATTGATGCCATCAAGGCTGATGATGGTGTTCGGGAAAAGCTGGAACACTGTGACCTTATTGCCATAGCGAGCTACAGCGCCCAGATAAAGGAAGCCTACTCACTCGCTGACAGCCTGCGGCAGCAGGGCAGGATGGTGGTTATCGGCGGCATTCACGCCACATCGCTGCCCGAAGAGGCGAAGCAGCACTGTGATGCGGTGCTGGTGGGTGAAGGCGAGCTGAGTTGGCCCGCGCTGCTGCGCGATGCAGAACATGGGAACCTGCAGCCGTACTACAATGCCAGCCGGGAGGAGTTTGACCTGCGGGACGCGCCCATGCCCGCATTTGAATTGCTTGATATAAAACGCTACAACCGGCTGACCGTGCAGACCAGCCGTGGCTGCCCGCACCGCTGCGCCTTTTGCGCCAGTTCCATCCTGCTGACCAAGCAGTACAAGCAGAAACCGGCGGCTAAGGTACTGGCTGAAATTGACCGTATCAAGGCGATATGGGAGCATCCATTCATTGAATTTGCCGATGACAACACCTTTGTCAACAAGGCGTATTGGAAGGGGCTCCTACCTGAGCTGGCAAAACGGAATATCCGCTGGTTCACGGAAACAGACGTGTCGGTCGCCCAGGATAGTGAACTGTTGAACCTGATGCGCAAGAGCGGTTGTGCCCAGGTGTTGATTGGCTTTGAAAGCCCGGCAGCCGCAGCTCTCAACCAGCTTGAAACCAGGCAGAACTGGAAATTCAGGCAGCAGGCCGGTTACAGAGAGGCGATTGAAACCATCCAGTCGCAGGGCATCAGCGTGAATGGCTGCTTTGTTCTTGGCCTGGACGAACATAATCCGTCTATATTTGATGAAGTGTACGCCTTTGTAATGGACTCCGGCCTCCATGAAGTGCAGATCACCCTGCAGACACCCTTTCCGGGTACGCCGCTCTATGCGGATTTACTCCGACAAAACAGGATCATCATGCCCGATGCCTGGGGAAAGTGCACCCTCTTTGACATCAATTTTGTGCCCAAAAAGATGACCGTTGAGGAATTATCACAGGGCTTTAAAAGGCTGACCGCCCAGTTGTACGGTGAAAGCGCGACCAATGCCAGGCGCGCCCATTTCAAAAAGCAGTTGCGCGCGAAGGTTTTGCAGAAAGAGAGAGATGAACCCTTGAAGAGGTAAGCAAAAATGAACCTGAAGACCATTTCTCGGATTTTTTACCTGGCTGCCGGGTATGACGGCCTGCTGGGACTGATTTTTGTGCTGGCACCCTACAGACTGTTCAGCGGGGCGGGGATCGAGCCGCCCAACCATATCGGCTATGTGCAGTTTCCGGCCCTGCTCCTGCTGGTTTTTGCCTGGATGTTCTGGCAGATAGGGCAAAGGCCGTTGCAGAACCGCAACCTGATTCCCTATGGCGTTGCGTTGAAAATTTCGTACTGTTTGGTGGTGCTGGGGCACTGGTTTGCAGCAAACATCCCCGGCATATGGAAACCCTTTGCCATTTTCGACATCATCTGGGCGGTGCTCTTTTTCATGGCTTATCGTGCTCTCGAAAAAGAGCAAAATCCTTGATCTAGATCTGTGCAGGTTCTGCAAGAGCAGTGCGCTGGTGACCATTCGCACGGCTTTTCAGGGCCTGCAGGCGCTTTATCGAAGCGAAAAGCTGCTCTTCTTCAACGCGGCCATCACGCAACAATTCCTCGATGGCGGCCACACCCTCGTCAAGGGCCTCGGGTTGGTCGACAAGGTTATTGCCAATCACCAGCATATCCGCGCCCGCTAGCACGGCCCGCTGTACCGCCTCTTTGTAGCTCCAGCACTGGCGGATGGCCCCCATCTGCAAATCATCGGTGCAGATCACCCCCTGAAAACCCAGTTCCTGCCGCAAGAGCCCGGTAAGCATTGGCCGCGACAGGGTGGCGGGCAGGCCGCTGGCATCCAGTTGGCGCAGCACCAGGTGCGCACTCATGATGGCATCCTCAAAACCAGCCTTGATGAGGCGGCGGTAGGGTTCCAGTTCCTCTGGCTGCCAGCTTACGCTGGCATCGACAAAACCAAGGTGGGTATCGTTGCGCGCGCTGCCATGGCCCGGAAAATGTTTGAGACAGCAGACCACGCCATGCTCATGATGGGCCTTGATCCAAACCATGGCATGCTGACTGACCATTTCAGGGTCTGGGCCAAAGCTGCGGCCATAGCGGCCAATGATAGGGCTAGGGGGATCGCTGTCCAGATCGACCACGGGTGCAAAATTAAGGTTGATGCCGCTCTCGCTTAGCATGGCGGCGCAGGTATTGGCAGCATGGCTGCTGGCCTCAAGGCCCTGCATGCCCAGATCGAGCGCCGACGGTTGGCTGCAGAACCCAGCTGTGGCCTTTAAGCGGCAGACCTTGCCGCCTTCCTGATCCACCGCAATGAGCAGATCACCGCCGGCGGCATCTTGCAAGTCAGCGGTCAGTTGGCGCAGTTGTGTGGGCGAGCTGATATTCTGGGTATAGCCATCCACATTGCGGTCAAAAAGGATGACTCCGCCCAGATTGTCATGCGAAAGGGCCCGCTTAAGCCAGTGACCCGGCAGCAATTCCTCCCGCCGGAAGCCCAGCATGAAGAGCTGGCCCAGAGGAAGAGCGCCAGGAGAGCGGCTCACTTGGTCTCGCCCATGGTAAGGGTAAGAGGGATGCAGTGACGCGCGCTTTCCTCCTGCAGGGTGGAGCCCAGCTTCCAACTGGTGCATGCTACATTGG
>CAZEIT010000284.1:0-3468 GCA_964512515.1 uncultured Desulfobulbus sp. | reverse complement strand
AGATAACCCCTGAACAGGAGCAGTCCGGCGGCTCCTGTCCGCTTTGCAGCAGCCTGACAAGGGCGATTTGCGAGCGACCGCAACTGGTGCAGCGCTTATGGGCGGAGCAATACGGTAGTGCCCCGCTGGCGGCGCCTGACGCGGCGCGCATCAACAGTGAGGCTGAACTGCCGGAGGTGCTGGATGCCAAGCGCTATCGCACCATTGATCGTGACAGCAACAAATGGTACCTGTCGGTAAGTGAACTAAACGGTAAGCCGGTGGAGGTTTTTGCCTCAACAGCCTTTGACCGCGATCATGAACTGCAGTCGCGCATATCCAATCTCACCACCATCACCCGACTCATTTCCATGGTGCTCAGGCATCTGTCCCTGGGCGAGCCGCTGACCTATGAAAAATGCCTTAAGCAGATTCAGCGCAGCTCGCGCCAGAGAAACGACCTGCCCGACATGCTTTACGGCGTGCTCAGGCGCTATTCCACCAGGCTGGCAGCGGAAAAAGAGGAGGTCAGGGGGTAAGTGCGTCAGCCGCGATCCAGTGCGTTGAAGAGTCAGGACTTCTTCTGAGCCTGCACCTTCTCCATGAAGGAACTGGTGTTGATGATAAAGCGCTCATGCCTGCCTTGGCCGATAATCCCTGTTTCGTCATGCGCCACCACTTCAAAGACCAGCCGCCGTCGGTCGATTTCCACGAG
Organism: uncultured Desulfobulbus sp.; assembly: GCA_964512515.1. GTDB lineage: Bacteria > Desulfobacterota > Desulfobulbia > Desulfobulbales > Desulfobulbaceae > Desulfobulbus. The sequence continues at coordinate 2,774 of CAZEIT010000284.1, read as the reverse complement.
CTTTGATTCGCACCAGACTCGCATGCCAACAGGGGTTGCCCGCTCATGGCTGATATGCACTGCAGTGCCCACTGTGCCATGACCTTCCGGCAGGTGTGGCAACACCGAGACCAGGCAGGTTTTTTCCATCAGGGCAACCATGGCAGGCGTGGCAAAGACCTCGACCAGGCCGCTGCCGTAGTGGGCGGCGGTCAGCTCTCTGGTGACCACCAGTCCTTCCTTGCCGCAGACACCTGCGGGAATTTCGTAGGGCATGGCGACTCCTCTATACCTTTATTTGTGTGGGGTTGTACGTATTGGCCGCGCGATGAGATGTTTTCATCCTGCCTGTGAAAATATACAAATAATCTCTGTGTGCACAAGGTGTGCGATATTGAGTATTCAACTATTGTATGCTACAATGCGTGCAATGTATAGATGTTATAAAAGACAAGCGGGTGTTCAGCGGTTCTGGCTGCCAGCCTGGTCTTTTTACCATGTTTCTTCCAATGCCCCCTGGCGCAGCCTCGCTCATGCAACCCATACCCCAGGCTCATGGAGCCGTTCAGACTTCTGCAAACTCGTCCGGTCCAGAGGAATTTTCCCGACTTGCGGATATCTATACTCTGCTGGCACAACTCATGCGCTATCCGGAAGATGCAGCAGTCCTGACCTTGCAGTTGGAAGCGGCGCTGCAACTCACCAGCGCACTGAGCTGGCGGGATGAGACCGAGTACCTGCGGGAGTGGCTGCAGCAGTGCCCGGACTTGTGCTCTGTCTTGCGTCTCGAATATACCCGTCTCTTTATTACTGCCCCCCGCCGCAGCACGGTTCCGCCTTATGCCTCGGTGCATTTGGATGATGGAGCTCTGCTGCAAGGCCGCACCACCCAACGCATTCACGATTTTTATCGAGGCAGCGGCTATGAGCTTGCTGCTGTATCCGAACCGGCGGATCATATTTCACTGCAACTCGATTTTCTAGCCGCCCTGGCCCGCGATGGCCGCATTGCGGAGGAAGAGCAGTTTCTTGGCACTTTTTTCCGGCCCTGGTTTACCATATTTAAGGAAAAATGTTTTCAGGCGGCCGCGCATCCTGTATACCGGTTGACGCTTACACTCATTGATTTTTTCACCAAGGAGGAACAGTAAATGGCAATGAACCTCACCAGGCGGAATTTTTTGAAGACCGCCTCTATTGCCGCTGCATCCGTCCCCCTTTCCAGGGTCGCGGCCAGAGCGGAAACAGGTGTTGTCAAAAAACCGCTGGTTGCACCCGGCTCTTTTAAAAACACCAAGACTGTGGTCGGCGGTGTTTGTGAAATGTGCTTCTGGCGCTGTCAACTGGTGGGCAAGGTCCGTGACGGCCGTTTGCTCAAGCTGGAAGGCAATCCCAAATCTATAGATAACGGAGTGTCCCTGTGTGCGCGCGGCAACGGCGGCGTAGCCATGCTGTATGATCCCGATCGTCTCAAATACCCGCTCAAGAATGTGGGCAAGCGGGGAGCGCCCAAGTGGGAGCGTATCTCCTGGCAGGAGGCTCTTGACACCTGCGGCAGCAAGCTGAAGGCCATTGTAGATGAGCATGGTGCCAAATCGATTGCCGTGTTCCCTCATGGTTCCTCGGCCAAATATCCGATGGACTTTTTCGAGCGCACCGTGGGTACGCCCAACGTATCGGAAGCCTCGTTCTTCCAGTGCCGCGGTGTGCGCGACATGGCCTACATTACCACCCTGGAGATCGCTCCCGACGAGTATGTGGATATGGCCAATGCCAAGGTAATCTTCCTTCTTGGCTGCCACTTTGGTGAGAACATTCATGTATCCCATGTAAAAGGTTACCTTAAGGGACTGGAGCGGGGCGCTAAACTGGTTGTGGTGGATCCTCGTTTTTCCGCCTCTGCATCCAAAGCAGATATTTGGGTGCCGATCAAGCCGGGCACCGATACCGCCATGCTGCTCGCGATCATGAATTATCTGATCGAGAATGAAAAGTACGCGGCTGATTTTGTGGAGGAATACGGCGAAGGCTTTGAGGAGTTTGCCGAGGGTATCAAGGAGTGGACCCTTGAGCGCGCAGCCCTTGAGTGCGATGTGTCTGCTGCTCAAATCAAGCAGGTAGCGGACTTGCTTGCGGCCAACATGCCCAATGTCGCCGTTCATCCGGGCCGGCATGTCACCTGGTATGGAAACGACTTTCAGCGCGAACGTGCCTTGGCCTGTCTGACCGGCCTTTTGGGAGCAATTGGTGTTAAAGGCGGTTTGGTTCGGCCTATTGGTCCAAAAGGCATAAAAAAAGCGGTTTGGCCGGAAGCCGACACCGCCGGTGAGGGCAATCTGCGTGAAATGGATGATGTGCACCACTTCCATCCTCCGGGAACCCCGACCGAGTTGATCCGCGATGCCGCTATAAGCGGGCAGCCCTATCCCATCAAGGGCTGCGTTATCTGGGGGCAAAACATGATTCAGACCATCCCTAACCAGGAAAAAACCATCAAGATGCTGGAGCAGATGGATTTTGTCCTCTGTGCGGATGTGATGCCCACGGATATCACCATGTATGCGGATATCCTTTTGCCCGATTGTTCGTATCTGGAAAAATACGATTATATCAAAACCGGCACACAGTGGGATTTTTCCGACGAGCATCAGCAGTATATCGCCCCGCGTATGGCTTTGGTCGAACCAGGCTTTGAGCGCAAGGACTGTATCTGGATCACCAATGAAATAGCCAAGCGTATGGGCTATGGTGACCAGATTCCGGTCGCTTCCGAGGCGGAAATGATGGCCAAGGCT
>CAZEIT010000283.1:0-3477 GCA_964512515.1 uncultured Desulfobulbus sp. | reverse complement strand
TACCCAGCGGCAATGCCGATGAGCAGGGAGATAACCGCGGCAAAACCACGAAAGCTCAATGAACCCAGGGTAATGACCGCCAAAGTGGCCCTAGCCACAAAGATGGCGCGGCCATCGTAGCCACCGCCAGCATCAGGGGTAAAGCCGGCCATGGCCGTGGCTACCTTGGCCAGTTCCAGCCCGATGAGGGCAACGATGGGGCCCATGGTCGCGGGCGGCAGTACGGTGTTGATCCACCTGGGCCCGCATTTCCAAATGATCGCAGCCACCAGCATGAACACCAGGCCCGAGGCAATAAAACCGCCCAAAGCAAGGGAATAATTAGTGCCCCACATGGCTTGATTTGCCCCTAAAACCACAAAAACCGGGGAGAGAAAGGCGAAGCTTGAACCTAGATAGGCTGGGGCCTTGCCCTTGCAGAGGACCAGGTATATTAGGGTGCCGACCCCGTTCATGAGCAAGACCACCGCCGGGTTGATCTTGAACAGGGTAGGCACCAGAATGGAAGCGCCGAACATGGCAAACAGATGCTGCAGGCTTAAGGGAACAGCCCGGATAAGTGGCACCTTTTCTTCAACTTGGATGGTGTGCATGGTCTTGTCTGCGGCGTTTCTGGGTAGGGTTCAGGGCAAAGGCGCCAGCGCAGCCTTCATCTGTCGGTGGTACTGCGTGTATTGAGCTTTTCCATGTATTCATTCCATTCCACAGGCAGGGATGATTTCTTCTTGGTGTTGCAATCCTTGCAGCAGGGCACCAGGTTGTCCTTGGTACTGCGGCCGCCACGCGCAAGCGGGATGACATGATCCATGGTCAGGCCCGCGTAGCCAACCTGCCGGCCGCAGTACCAGCACAGGCCGCTGGCGGTTTTCTGCTGCCACCAGCGGGTTTTGCGCAACTGGCGCGCCTTGCTGCGTTCCGCCCGGATAAGGGCCTCGTCCGGTTCATCCAGCAGGGCCTGCAGTATTTCCTCTGTGTTCATGCGGGTAGCGCAGCCTCGGGCGAAAGAAAATTTCTCGCCCGTCCCACCAGATGGAGCGAGCCTGCCACGCAGATCAGTGCCGTGCTGTCGGCCAGTTCCAGGGCGGCTATCAAAGCCTCTTCCACAGAAATAATGCGGCGGGCCTTGTTGCGCTCTTGCGGGTTTAAGCTCTGCCACAGCGCCTGCGGGGTAGCGGAGCGCTCTTTTTCTGCCTGGGTAAGGATAATGTGGCTCGCCAGGGCAAAGAGCGTGCTGCGCGCCTCCTGCATGTGTTTATCTGCCATATTGCCCCAGACCAGGATGATCTCCCTGCCTGTTTCGCGGCTGATAAGGCTGGCGCACAGGGCCTGCACGCCTGCCTCGTTGTGAGCCCCTTCAAGAAGAATATGCCTGCTGCTGTTCTGGTAGGGGATGCTGAGATACTCCATTCTGCCGGGCCAGCGTACCTTAGCCAGACCCTTTCTGATTTGCTCGGGGCTTACAGGAAAGCTTGCCGCCAGGATTTCCAGCGTAGCCAGGGCCAGACCGGCATTCACCACCTGATGCGCTCCGACAAGGCCCAGGGGCAGCTTCTGCCAGTTTTGACCCTCTATGCCGGTATAGTTGAGTTGTCCGTCTCCACCTTTGGCACGGAAATCCCGGCCCAGCAGGTAGAGCCTACTGCCCAGGCGTTTGGCAAAATCCTCGATCACTTCGATACTGCCGTTGCTACGTCCGGAAAAAACCACCGGCACTCCAGGCTTGATTATGCCCGCCTTCTCAGCGGCAATGCTTGCAATATCCGCACCCAGGTATTGTTCGTGATCGCGGCTGATGTCGGTGATCACCGAGACCATGGGAGTTACCACATTGGTGGCATCGAGCCGCCCACCCCGCCCGGTTTCCAGGATGGCCACATCCACCTGCTCTTTAGCAAACCAGTTGAGAGCCAGGAGGGTGGTGCATTCAAAGTAGGTGGGTTGCAGGCCGCTTTGATCAAAGAGGCGACGCAGCGCCTCGATCTGACTGGAGAAGGCCTCTTTGTTGATCGGCACACCATCAATGACAAAACGCTCCCGTACATCGACCAGATGGGGCGAGGTGTAGAGACCAACGCGAAACCCGGCCTCAGCCAGCAGGGTGGCGAGGGTGATGGCCACCGAACCCTTGCCGTTGGTGCCCGCAATATGAACGCAGCGCAGGCGCTCCTGCGGCTGGCCAAGGCCCTCCAAGAGCTTGTTCATGGTGGCAAGCCCCAGCTTGATGCGGAAAAACTGGAGCGAGTTCAGGTAGGCCCAGGCTTTCTCGTAGCGGCCGTAACTGGCGGCTGCGGTAATATCTTGTTCTTGCATGCCGTTCATGGTTCAGGACACCGGGGTGAGGCGGGCATAGTCCAGGTGCAAAATCTTGCTGCCATGACGATCAAAGAGAATTTCCACCCTGCGGGGGCTGGGCAGGCGGGTCACTGAGCCCTGGCCAAAAAAAGCGTGTTCCACCCGCATGCCGGGCTGCAGGACTCCGGCTTCCGTGGCACTGGCGACAGGTGCAGAGGTTTGTTCCTGGGCCGCAGCCGTACCAGTTTGTGGCTGCGCTGTAGAACTGCCTGCACCTTGAGATCCGCTTTGCAACATGTTTTGCGCCGCGTCCACCTCGTAGAGCTGCGGTTTTACCTCAGCAACAAAGGGCGACATACCCGCAAAGTAGAAGCGTCGGTCTGCCCCGCTCATCTCCCGGGGATAACTCAGAAAAAGCCGTTCTTTTGCCCTGGTGGCGGCCACATAGAAAAGCCGGCGCTCCTCCTCCCACTGCTCGCCCGGCACCACGTGCTGGCTCGGGAAACGGCCCTCGGCCAGGCCGATCACAAAAACCGCCTGCCATTCCAGACCCTTGGCGGAATGAATGGTGGAGAGCACCAACCGCTGCCCCTCAGCCGGGGCAAGCTGGGCTGCGTTGTCTGCCTCGGGCGGGTCGAGGGCAGTGTCATCCACAAAGGAGCGCAAATCGCCATAGCCGCTGATTAGCGCCTTAATCTGCTCCAGGTCGCGGGCCCGCTTGGGGTAGTCGTCAAAGTAGATCTTTTCAAAAATAGGCTGGTAGTACTCCATTACCAGATCGAGCTGCTCGCTAGGCGTGCGCCCCTCCTCAAGTAGGCTGGCCAGACAGGCGCAGAGTTGTCGCAGCTGGGCCTTCCAGGCAGCGCCAGCCGGATAGGCAGCCAGGGCCTGGATGGGGGATTCAGCCTGGGTCAGGCTCTGCATGATTTTCTGCGCAGTCTTGGGGCCAACTTTGTCTAACTGGAGCAAAAGGCGGTTCCAGGAGAGGTTGTCCTGCGGGTTGATGCTCACCCGGAAAAAGGATAGCACATCCTTAATATGGGCAGATTCGGTCAGTTTGAGGCCGCCGCGTTTTTCAAAGTTCAGCCCCCGGCTCGCCAGCTCGATTTCCAGTTTGAAGGAATGAAAGGCGGAGCGAAACAGCACCGCGATTTCGCTCATTTCAACACCCTTGCCAAGCAGTTG
>CAZEIT010000282.1:0-3478 GCA_964512515.1 uncultured Desulfobulbus sp. | reverse complement strand
GCTATTTGATCAGTGTTGTACAGCATCCCTATGGCGAATCGGATATGGACAAACTGGGCGATCCTGCAGATGCCCGCGCCTATACCGGTTATATCGGGCCGCTGCCAGCAATGGACAACCCAAATACAAAGTAAGTTGAACATACGGTTGCTCCAGCAGCAACCAGCCTGTACCTGCAAGCCCGCATCCGCTTCTTGAAAAGAAAGGAAGGCGGGCTTTGCTTTTGCTCAAGGAGAGACTCATGCAATCAAGGCGTTTTTTCCCTGTTCTTGGTCTTGCAGCGGCCGTGTTTTTCAGTGCGGGACCTGATGCGTCTGCGGCAGGCGGCGCTGGCCTTGTACCTGATCTGAAAAATAAGACCGTGCGCAACCCCATTGCCTACATTCCTCCCCAGTGCTTCACCAAAACCGAACTGCCCGATGGCGTGGTGGTCAACCCCTGTTATGTCTGCCACACCCGATCTGTTGAGCCCAATTACATAAACGATTGGGACTTGCAGTTGAATTATTCCTTTCCGGAGCGCAATCTGAGCAATCCCTGGACCAATCTCTTTGAAGACCGCTCTGCCCGGGTGGCAGCCATCAGTGATGCGGATATTCTGAGCTACGTGCGTACCGACAACTATTTCGACGAAAAACGCAGCCTGGTGCTTGCCGATACCTTAGCTGCCCTGCCGCCTGAATGGGACAATGATAACGACGGTAAATGGGGTGGTTATGTGCCAGACTGCCATTTCAATTTCAACGAGCAGGGCTATGATCTGGCTCAGGACGGCAGTCCCAGCGGCTGGCGGGTCTACACGGCCTATCCCCTGCCCACCACCCATTGGCCGGCAAGTGGCGCGCCATCGGCAATCCTTATCCGCCTGCCGGAATCATTTAGGCAAACAGCGGCAGGAGAGCTTGATCTTACGGTATACAGCGTCAATCTGGCCATTGTCGAAGCCCTGATCAGCCGCAGGGATGTAGTAATTCCGCTGACCGACGAGGAGCAACTGGGTGTTGATCTGGACAAGAACGGCTCCCTTGGCCTGACTACCCGGGTAGCCTTTGACTGGGCCCCGCTTGAGGGCCGTATGATGAGTTATGCGGGCCGGGCTGGTCAGGAACAAAAGGAGGGCAGGCAACAACTGGCAGCCGGGCTGTTTCCTGTGGGCACCGAACTGTTGCAGGCGGTGTCCTATCTGGATGTAGCTGCAAATGGCGCGATAACTATGGCGCCCCGGCTGCGCGAACTGCGCTACATGAAAAAAACCTCCTGGCAAAGCTATGCTGATCTGGAAGAGGCGGCGCTTGCCGAAGTGAAGGAGAAGGACGATTTTCCGGCCCGCACCAGCCAATATGTGGGCAATTTCGAACAGGGTCTCTACAATGGCTGGGGCTGGATACTGCAGGGTTTTATTGAAGATGCCGCAGGCAGGTTGCGACCGCAAAACTATGAGGAAACCATGTCCTGCGTGGGCTGCCACGGTGGGTTGGGCGCAAGTACGGACAGTGTCTTTTCCTTTAGCCGCAAACTGGATCACAGCCAATTCAAAAAGGGCTGGTTCCACCCGCGGGAACAGTCCCTTGCCGGGCTGGTGGAACCAAAGGTGGAAATCCGCAATGCGGGCGTGTTCTACGAGTATAGCTACTATCTGATGTACAACCGGGCAGCAAGCGACCTGCGCGATCAGGCCGGGAATCAGGCTCGCTTTTTCAAGCCGGATGGTTCGGTTAAACTTGAAGCCTTGAACCGGCTGCACGATGATGTCTCCCTTTTGCTCACCCCTTCGCCTGAACGGGCGCTTAGCCTGAACAAAGCCTACAAGACCATTGTGGAAGACCAGGATTTTATCCTTGGCCGGGATGCGCACATCCAACCCCTGCACGAGGTCATCCACGATAAGGTTGCAGAAAATCAGCCCACTGGAGTCAGCCAGCCGACCAATACCTTGCGTTTTGGCGGCTCCTACCATGCAGGTATTGCCGGCAAACTTGGCTGTGCCGCTGCACATCCGGTTCAGCACCAGCAGTCTGCTCAACCTGCCCCAGTCCAGGCGGCACAGGAATTTGTGGTGGGAGATGGCTCCGATGGCCCTGATGGCGAACGCTACGAGGTCAACTGGCAGGGCGAAATTGCGCAAAGCCGCTATGCCAACCCCAGCCTGAAGGGCGTATTTTACACCTTTCCCGATCGGCTTACCCTGCCGACTAGGGTTATCGGCCCAATCACCAATGATCCCTCCTGCTATGTCTGCCACCGCATTCCGTACCCTAATGTAAGCAAAGACAACGCCTACAGCGAAGGCCCGCCAGACAACATTGCCGGGCCGGTGCCGCCCTGGGAAAATACCTCTGCCCTGACCACGGGCAAGGGCACACACCTGGGTGGTCAATGGTCGCCGGATGGCAGCCGGATAGCCTATGTTGCCAAGGACAGCGGCAACAATCAGGTTTGGCTCATGGATGCAGACGGCAGCAATAAACGCCAGCTCACCAAGGGTGCTGCCGCCCATGCCTGGCCGCATTGGCATCCACAGGGCAAGGCGTTGGTGGTATGGAGTTATGATGAGGCGACAAAAACCCATGCCATAAAAATCATCAACAGCCAGAGTGGCGAGGAACGAACCCTGGTAAGCAACCCGGAACATCTGGATCGGCCTGCATGGAGCCCGGATGGTGCGTGGCTGGCTTATGCCGCCCTGACCGACGGCAACTGGGATATCTGGCTCATCCGTGCCGATGGCGAGGTGAAGCGGCAACTCACCCATGACCCGCAGATGGAGACTAATCCGCTCTGGCGGCCGGATGGCCAGGTTATTGCCTACAAGGTAGCGCCTGCCGGAGCATACAACCTGACCGGACAGTTTTTTATGAGCTTTGCCGGGCCAGACTACACCCAGCCGGTCATTCATCCATGGAATGGCCCGGAGGCCGTGCAGATGAACGCCTGGAGCCCGGATGGGGGCAGTATTGTCTATACCGCCGAGGTGGTCAGTAACAGTTCCGGCAAGGATCGGGTCAGCTATGTGGCCATGCTTTCGGATGTCAGCTTTCCTGCCACAAACGCTCCGGTGCAAACGAGCAATACAGTGCAGCTCTCGCAAGGCTGTACTTTGGGCGACCGCGGACCGGTCTTTTCGCCGGATGGCACGACCATTGCCTACTGGGCCTGGGACAAGGCCCACAATGCCTCACTCTGGCTCTATGACCGGGCAGCCAAAAAGACCTGGCCCCTGACCGAAAAGGGCTGGGCCATGTACCCACAATGGAGTCCGAATACAAACCAGTTGCTCTTTGAACAGTACCAGGAGGGTGATACCAACCTCCGGCTCATGCACCTTGAGCCCTAAAAAAAGCAGAACAAAGCCGGGCGTAACGATCCCGTACCTCTGCACTATATCTCTTGTTGGTATTCATGACTCCATTCTCTTAGAATTTGGGGTTCCTCAGCAGAATCTGTGGGTAACCTTGGGTGCAGGTAGGTCACCAAGTGC
>CAZEIT010000281.1:1952-3522 GCA_964512515.1 uncultured Desulfobulbus sp. | reverse complement strand
CAGTAGAAGAGCAATTTACAGTGCTGTTCGATAATTACCCGCCCCACAGACGTTCTTCTTCTGATAAACAGCCTGCCTTCATGTTTTTTCAAAAGGCTTTGAAGCAAGGAGAAACATCCATTTTTAATCTCTTAACAGCCTTAAAACGACAAAGAGCGTCGGAGCGTTGGCAGAAAGATCAGGGCCGATGGGTACCTGGAATCAAGAAATGGTTTGAAGAGCGGCGCTGGGAAGAATCAGTGCAATAGCTGGTATCGGGCATAACAGAACAAAAGGTGGAGAATTGATTGCAAAAAAAGGGGAAAAGAACCCAGTGAGGCTACCTCCTGGCGAGGCAAGAGTTCAATTCATTGCTCATCTCGATGAGATACAACAACTTGTTAGAGATGGATACAGTATCAGACACATATATTTAAAATTATTTGAAGAAGGAAAGATAACCATGGCTCAAAGAACATTTTCAGCAATTGCTAGGCCAAGACAAAATAAAAAAAAATAATGAAAAGAGGATATGGAATTAGAGAGGTGCTCGCTTGTCGTGATGAAATAGTTAGTCTCCTTAATGATGGTTATACAATTTCTTATGTGCATAGAGAGTTGTTAGCAAAAGGACAAATTACAATTAGACATAGTCACTTTCATGACCTGCTTAAAAGAATGCGTATCAGACCAAGAACCATACAAAGGATAGATATTACTATTGAATCACCTGCTAAGCAATACGAGTTGATACCCAGTGCTGAAGATGAAAATGAATCTCAGGACAAACCTCTTTTTGATTTAAAAAAATATGGTGATAATGAACGACTTTAAAGGGATTTACAAATGAAAACAGTGCACTTGGTATTGCAAGGAAAAGGTGGAGTCGGAAAATCGTTAGTTTCCTCTATCCTCTGCCAATATATGCTCCAATATAGCAAGGTTCTGGCGATTGATACCGATCCGGTCAATCACACATTGGCAGGATACAAGAAACTTGGCGCTACCATTTTAGAAATTCGGCAGCGCGACAGTATCGATCCAAGGGCTTTCGATCAACTAATGGAAATGGTTGGTGATGAACAGATGGACGAGAATCATCAAATCATTATCGACAACGGTGCTTCAACCTTCATGCCGCTTTGCGCCTGGATGATTGAAAACCAGACTCTTGATATGTGGCGAGACGAGTATGGTCTTCAAGTATTACTGCACTGCGTAGTGACAGGTGGCCAAGCCATGAAAGATACAATTGGCGGGCTGCATTCTCTGACGAACTATTTTTCTGCACCGGTTGTTGTTTGGCTGAACAATTTTTTTGGTGAAATATCAAACAAAAGTATGGCGCAAAATTCCTTTAAAGATTTTGATATATATCAACAGAATAGGTCAAAAATTGAAGCACTCATTGATATTCCACTGAAGACAGCGCAAACCTTTGGTCGAGACCTGGAAGAGCTTTTTGCACGTAAACAAACGTTTGCCGAAGCCGCAGAGGATTCATCCCTGCCGATCATGACCCGCCACCGGCTGAAATTATGGTGGCGTGAGGTCTGCGCTGAAATCGACAAAGCCAGGCTGGTCTGATTTT
>CAZEIT010000281.1:0-1852 GCA_964512515.1 uncultured Desulfobulbus sp. | reverse complement strand
ACCATGACCATACCAGCCCTTCCTACCATTTCCCCTGAATGCTTGACTGTGATCAACGACCAGGTGACCACCAGTTCGCTTGATGTTGCCAAAATATTTGGCAAACGGCACGACAATGTGCTTCGAGCAATCGACCTTCTTGCCAAAGAGATTCCAGAAGATTTCTACCTCCTCAATTTTGAGGCTAATAAAATCAAGGTGTTAAACCACCCATCCGGAGAAGAGACCGAAAGCTACACCATGACCCGTGACGGCTTCACTCTTTTGGCCATGGGTTTTACCGGCAAACGAGCCATGCAGTTCAAGGTAGCCTACATAGCTGCCTTCAATGCCATGGAGGCGACGCTGCTTCAGGAAAAAATCTGGATAGGCGGGTTGACGCAGGCGCTGGAGCAAATCTGCCCGACTCCGCCCAGGGAGGCAGACGCTGTGCGTAACCAGCGGGCTTTGATAATGGTGCGCGCCCAGGCAGCTTATTGGGCCATGCTGGAGGAGATGCCGCTTTCAGCGGCAGAATCAGCAGTCTGCACCATTGGCAGACTGCGCAGACTCAATGAGCTTGATCTGAACCGGCATCTGTTCAGCGAAATGAACGATTTCCTGGAGCGGGTCATTATCCATTCCAACAAAGACACCCAGCCCGCTACAGAAGAGCAGATCAATACCATCAAATGCCTGGTGGAGGCTTGCGCCCAGTTCAGGTACTCGCGAGACAGGAATATTTATGACCTCTTGCAGGAAGAGTACGGGGTCAGCATCGAGACCATTGTCAACGCAACCAGCGGCGAGGCAAAGCGGATCGCAGGCATTGCCTACAACATGCTGCACCAACACCTGGTGCAAACCTTAACCATCAACGAGATCAAACGCCGTGCTCAAAAGGCAGACGGCAAACTTTCCGATCCTGAAGACAAGCCGTCCCAGGTGGATGACGGCCCCGCTGAGGAACAACCGTGAGTACCGAAGAAGGAAAGACCAGCCTGCCAAAAGCTGAGCAGGAACCAATGGCGTTTTTGTCCGATGGTATCGGCCTGAGCTATGCGGACATTGCAGAAGAGCTTGCCAGGAAAAGCAAGACCATCGTGGCGCAGGACGATCCCATCATGATGATGGTGCCTCTGTGCAATGCCTTTCTTGCTGAGGAAAGCAAACTGATGGAACGCCACAAAACAGCCCTGGCGCAAGTCATGGCCGATAAGACGGACAGCTTTGTCCAGTCCGTGCAGCAGACTGTTGATGAGCTGGGCAAAACCCTGGCCTCTGAAGCTGTGCAATCGCTACAGGCGGCTTTTGTGGCCCAACATGAGGCCATGGTGAAAAATGCATCTGCCCTGGCAAAGCACAAGTCAAACATGCTCTGGCTATCCGCCATAGCCGCTGTCAGCGCCCTGGTCAATGTGGCGGTCTTTGTCGCTCTTTTTCTTTTATCGAGGCTGAATCAATGAAAGAGCAAAACAGTGCAGTGAAGGAAGAACGAATGATCACCAATACCACGGGCTTGTACCGTGAGCCATGCGGCAGAAGCTTCTTTTACCTGACCTGCCCCTGGTGTGGTGTCCGTGTCCGCTGCTTTGCCTGGTCAATCGCCGGAGTTGGCAAGCGCTGCCCTGGTTGCGGTGCCCTGCACGGCCCCACCGGCATGTCTACCAGGAAGAAAAGCTGAGCTCTGACATGGCGCTTGAAATCATCACCAGGCCCTGCCGCCAGCGCAGACAGCGCGTTTCCATAACCTGCCCCTGGTGCAGCCGGACAGTGCGGGTTGAGAAGCAATCTACCACCCTGTGCCCTTGCGGTGCGTTGCACAGGTGGAATGGCGACACAGTCTATCACGTGCCAAGGGTGAAATGATGAA
>CAZEIT010000280.1:0-3545 GCA_964512515.1 uncultured Desulfobulbus sp. | reverse complement strand
TCTACTACCGGCGTGCGCAAAGGCTGCGCGGCTCTGTCGATTCCCTTGCCCTTGGGGCTGCGCTGGGAGCTGCCATCGCAACCACTCCCACCATGCCCCTGCACAGCTTCATTACCATTGCCGCAGCACTCGTGCTGCGGGTCAACGTAGTGGCTGCGCTGCTGGCAGGCACCCTTCTCAGCAACCCACTCACCATAGTGCCCCAATATTACCTGGTTTGGCGGGTAGGTAATTTTTTCTTCCCTGGCCAGCTCTCCTGGGAGCGTATTCAAAGTATCCTGCATCAGATTGAGGAGCAGGGTTTACTTTCAAGCCTTGACGTATTGCGTGGTGCTGGCTGGGATACCATCAAAATCATGCTCTGCGGCGGTATGGTTTTGGCTGTTCCAGCCGGACTCATTACCTATTTCCTGGCCCGCTGGTTTTTTATCCATATCCGCAGAAAACGGCGGGAAAAACACCTGCTCAACCACAAAAAAAATTCAATAACTGACGGTAGTTGATAAAAAATACTGCTGAAACAAAAAGGCGTTTTTAGCTCTGTCTCCAGAAAGAGAAGACAAAGCCAAAAACGCCTGCAAGCCAAACAATAAAAAAGATTAGTTCAGCAATTCCGGGGGAATGTTGCCGCCATTGTCTGCCAGCTTCTGCAGCACGGTCTTATGCAGCCACATATTCATCTGGGCGGAATCCTTCATTTTTTCAGGCGGACAACCCAGCTCCACCGCCAATTCCTTGCGTGCGTCCAAACTGGAATCCAGGCCCAGCAGTTTAAGCAGATCGACAATGGACTCCTTCCAATTGAGTTTCTGCGGATTGGCCGCGGCCTTTGCCTCAAGCTGTGCAACAACATCCACCTGGGATACAGCCTGGCTAGGAGCCGGAGTGGCTGTTGGGGCTTGGGCTGCAGGGCCTTGAGATGCTGCCGGCGCTTCAGCCGCCTGCGCGCTTTTATTGAAACCAAGTTTTTCAAGAATTTTACCGAACAATCCCATGAGCATTCTCCTTTTTTGTTTTGGACGGGATACACTGGCCAAGCACGATGCCATCTGCCAGTCAAAAAAATACCGTGCCCACACAATTATGTTACTGCGCCCGCTTGACAAGGAGAAATATCCATCAGCCCCAAAATTACAGATGATCACTTTCAAAAAGTGCCGCAACCCAGGCAGGTGTGGTTCCCGAAGCAGCGCTGTGCCGGCATATTCTGCAGACCCTGTGTGGAGCAACAATTCATGCCTTATCTATAACCACCTTGATATATTGGCACAACTGTATGTTTTTCCTGACGAAAAATGACAGCACTACAGGTCGTGAAGCTGGTTTTCCTTGCCTTTCTTGTTCTTGGTGTGATACATGTATGCATACTCATGCATGTATTCTTTCAGTACAATAATTGATCTTGAAAAATTTCAATTATTATCGAGAGTTATATCATACTACCAGTGACTTGATCTTATGAGACTATCTCGAAAAAATCTGTGCTGCGCCGCAGTGCTTTGCTCCTTCTTTCTCCTGACTTCCTGCTCTTCCCACCAAAAAACAGCCAAACATCCCAGCCTGGGCGCATCCAATTCCGGGATTGCTTCAAGTGAAGCCCCCTGCGCCTTGCCATCTGGAGATGTGGAGGATGTGGAAGAATCAACCCTTGCCGAGCCGGAACAAAGCGCCAAGGAAGAAATCGCCGCCCTTGACAGACTTGGGGACTGGAAGGCCGGCGCCAAGACGATGTCCGGTGCTGCTCTGGCTACCGGATATGAGCTCTCTGGTTATGATTTTCCTGTTGTTCTCAATAAGCAGGTTAACTATTACCTGGAGCTCTTTCAGGGTAAGCAGCGCAATGATTTTGCCCGCTGGCTGGCGAGATCTTCCCGATATGTGCCTGCCATCGAGAAAGAGTTGATCAAGGCCGGCTTGCCACGGGACTTGGCTTTTCTGGCCATGATTGAATCCGGCTACAATCCTTCCGCAGTTTCTTGCGCTGGAGCTGGCGGTTTATGGCAATTCATGCCAGCCACCGGACGCCAATACAATCTGACCATCAACTCTTGGGTGGATGAACGGCGAGAACCAGAAAAAGCAACCCAGGCGGCTATCCGCTATCTCTCCAGACTGTACCGGCAGTTCAACGACTGGCATTTGGCGGTCGCTGCCTATAACACCGGTGAGGGCAAGATCGAACAGGCCATCAAGGCAGAAAACACCTCTGATTTTTGGGAACTTGCCGCATCTGAGGGCATCTACCTTGAAACCAAACGCTATGTGCCTAAACTGATTGCCGCTATCATTATTGCCAGAAATCCTGCGGCCTATGGCTTTGACAATATAGAATTTCAACCGGCTCACCGCTACGAAGTGGTACATGTCCCAGGCAGCACTGACCTTGCCGCTGTGGCCAGCACTGCCAACACCTCGGTAAAGCACCTGCGCACATTGAACAACGAACTGCTGAAAAACCATACCCCTCCGTTGGATAAAAAATACGCATTGCGCGTACCCTTGGGGTGCAAGGATCTGGTTGCAGCCAACATCGACAAGCTGCGCCTGCAGCCGGCTAAGAGCACAAAAGCTTATGCAACCCATGTAGTTAAAAAAGGTGAAACCCTGACTGCAATCAGCAAGCGCTACCAGATCTCCATGACAGATTTGTTGAAATCCAACAAGCTGAGGGCATCACAGTTGAAGGCCGGACAGCGCCTGCAAATACCGGTGGCAGCAGACCGCGTGCTCATCGCTAAAGCAACGAAGCAGCCGGATACACTGATAGCCAACAAGCAGGCCCAGATCAACCAGACTTACCGCATTCAAAAAGGCGATACACTCGATAAAATCGCCCGCAAGCATGGCGTAAGTGTGGCCCAGATAAAAAAATGGAATGCTATCAAGGATAACCGCAGTCTGATTGCAGGTCAGCGCCTCAGCCTCCGTGCTGCAGCAAAGGACAGTCCGGCAATCCCTTCGGGCTCTTCCCAAGTTGCTGCTCTGACTGCATCAGCCAAAACAAGCGTTCAGCAAGCAAATGCCGCGACCCCGGTAACCCAGCAGGGAACCAAGGTTATTGCCTTGGCAACCAAGGTTTCCGGTAAAAGTGATGCGGTACGCACACTTGCCCAGCCCAAGGCGGCAAGCAAGCAACCCGCCAAGAAGGCTGCTGATACATCGAAATCATGGTATGTGGTGCAAAATGGGGATTCCATGTGGACCATTGCCAAAAAATTCAGTGTTTCTGTAGCCGATATACGGGAATGGAACAAGCTATCTTCCAACAAACTTCAGGTTGGCAACCGCCTGGTTGTCAAACGAGGATAGGCTTCAAGTGAGCCATGCATCGCTTGATAACTCGTGTATCTTTGCGGCAATTTCCCCCAATCGATCTATCTTTTTGATTTTATTATTTTTTTTATTTTGTACAATGCATTAAGACAAGGTAGATTGATTCGATATTCGACCGCACTTGTTTTTTTTTTTTTTTTTTTTTATATTTTTTATGTTACTTGTTTTTAGTAATGTTCGGTTATGATATTGTATGGAGACTATGGGTTTTT
>CAZEIT010000279.1:0-3552 GCA_964512515.1 uncultured Desulfobulbus sp. | reverse complement strand
AGGAAATAGAAGAAAACAAAAAACTGGCCAAGGAAACCGAGGAGCGAGCCCTGCAGTTCATCGAGCAGTTGGAGCAACTGGAAGGAGAAGCGGCCAGCCTGGAAAATTTGTGCAAGGGCGAGCAGGAACTGCTGACCGAGGCCCAGCAAAAATCATCCAAGGAAATCAAACGGTTAAATGCGTCAAAAAAGAGTATTGAGGGCGAGCGGGCCGCCAAGGCTGCAGCAGTGCAGGCCGCTCATATGCAGCGCTACAACAAACTGATCTTAAAGCGCGCGGGCTTAGCTGTGGTGGCCGTGCAGGACAGCGTTTGCCTGGGCTGCCACATGACCTTGCCGCCACAACAGGTAAACGAAGTGATGAAGGGCGACAAACTCAACATCTGCCCCACCTGCCAGCGCATCCTCTACTTCAAGGAGCCGGAAGAGAGCCAGGAGGAGGCGCCGCTTGCCGAGTAAGCTAAAGGCTTTGCCAAGCCGCGAGGCCATCTGCGCCGTGCTGGCGGAAAAGCTGGATGAAGCCCTGCTGAGCCAGCTTTTTCCCGGCCATGAGCCACAGGTGCTGCGGCAGATTTTGGCCTCTTCGCCGCTGCCAGCCACAAAGGCAGCCGCTGACTCAGACGCAAGCAAAGAGCACATTGTACAGCAAGTTGAACAAAAAGAGCTGCCGCAAAATGTTGCAGGCTGGTGCAGACTCTTTACCGATGGCGCTTCCCGCGGCAATCCTGGCCATGCCGGAGCTGGCGCGGTGCTGTTTAACGATGATGGCGTTGAATTACGCCGTCTGTCTGCCTATCTGGGCATCTGTACCAACAATGTGGCTGAATACCGGGCCTTATTGGCCGGGCTGGAAGAGGCCAAGCGTTGTGGCTGCAGCCATATCGCCCTATTTCTGGATTCGGAACTGGTAGTGCGGCAGCTACAGGGCCGCTACAAGGTAAAGCATGAGCAACTGCAGCCCCTCCACCAGAAAGCCAGTGCTTTGCTGGCAGGTTTGTCTGGTTGGTCGATTGCCCATGTACCGCGCTCAGACAATGCCATTGCCGACAGCCTGGCCAATAAAGGCATTGACAGCCATCTGGCCCACGAAAAAGCAGATGAACACAAAAAAATTTTGGATGGCGCGATGCGGCCCAAAAAGCAAGCCGCACTGTTCTCAGATTAAAGGGGTGGGCGCATGATCGCTCCGGCGCTGCCGGGGAGGAAAGTCCGAACACCACAGGGCACGGTGGTTCGTAACGCGAACGCTGGGTAACCAGGGGAAAGTGCCACAGAAAAGACACCGCCGATGGGGCGAAAGCCCACAGGTAAGGGTGAAATGGCGAGGTAAGAGCTCACCGCCTGCCTGGTGACAGGCAGGGCAGGGTAAACCCCACCGGGTGCAAGACCAAATAGGGAGGCGTTTGAGGGCTGCTCGCCTGATGCCTCCGGGTAGGTTGCACGAGATACCGGGCGACCGGTATCCTTAGTTAAATGATCATGCTCAGCCAATGGCCTAGCTCACTTGGCTGAGACAGAATTCGGCTTATAGCCCACCCCTTTTTTTAATGAAGATGGATGGTTCACCCCTGCCGCCCTGCGGCGCCATTCTTGCTGCAGGCGGCACTGGCAGCCGTATGGCTGCGACCCGACCCAAGCAGCTCCTGCTGCTGGCAGGTGAACCAATACTGGTACACAGTTGCCGTGCCCTGCTGCAAGTGGCGAACCTTGCTGAAATCGTGGTGGTCGCGCCTGCCGCTCATCTGGAGGAATGCCAGGATGTTTGCGCCGCTTTTCTGACGCAGCAACAGCTGGCGCGTCTTACCTTCACCCCAGGTGGCGCAAGCAGGCAGGATTCGGTACAGGCGGGTTTGACCCGACTCTCCCCTGCCCTTTCGCTGGTACTGGTGCACGATGCTGCCCGGCCCCTGGTAACGGTTGAACTGCTCAAACGCTGTCTGGAAACTGCTTATCGCCATGGAGCTGCTATTGCTGCCGTGGCGGTTACGGATACACTCAAGGAGGTGGATGTCGCAAGCGGTGCAATCCGCACCACTGTTGATCGCAGTCGCCTGTGGCAAGCGCAGACGCCCCAAGTGGTGCGCCGCGACCTGCTGGATCAGGCCTTTAACCAAGCCGTGCACAACGGCTTTCAGGGAACGGATGAGGCCTCCCTGCTTGAACATGCGGGCATGACCGTATGGGTTGTGGCAGGATCACAAAGAAATCTCAAGATCACCCGGCCAGAAGATTTGGCGCTGGCCGAGGCGCTGCTTGGCCAGGATCAGGTTAAAGAAAAGCGGCAAACGCCATGTATGCCTATGAAGATTGGTCACGGTTTTGATGCGCACCGGCTGGTAACTGGCCGCAAGCTGATTTTAGGCGGGGTAGAGATCGATTATCATCTGGGCCTCGCCGGCCACTCTGATGCGGATGTGGTCAGCCATGCCCTGACCGATGCCCTTTTGGGGGCCTTGGGCCTTGGCGATATTGGCCGTCACTTTCCGGACAGCGATCCGCGCTACAAGGGGGCAAACAGTCTGCTGCTGTTAGAAAAGGTGTGGAAGCTGGCCAGGGAGCGCGGCATGCGCCTTGGCAATGCGGACATTACCATTGTCTGCCAAACGCCCAAACTCATGCCCTATCTGGCCACTGTGCAGGAGAACTTGGCCCGCTCGTGCCAGGCAGAGGCAGAGCAGATAAACATCAAGGCCACTACCACGGAGAAAATGGGCTATACTGGCCGAGGCGAAGGCATTGCCGCCCATGCCGTCATACTACTAGAGGTTGCACATGCAGGTTGATGCAGAACGCTTGGCACAGGAATTCATCACGCTTTGCGAAATAGAGAGCCCCTCCCGCCACGAAGGCCGTATTTCTCGGCACTTGCAGGGAATATTCACAGAACTGGGTGCGGATTTAGTGTTGGAGGACGATTCTGCAGCAACGACTGGCTCGGAGAGCGGCAACCTGCTCATCCGTTTTGCAGGCACACTGCCCCTTGCCCCTATTTTCTTCAGCTGCCACATGGATACTGTGCCGCCAAGCAAGGGGGTGAAGGTGCGCCGCAGCGGTAGCCTTTTCACCAGCAGTGGCGATACGGTGCTGGGCAGTGACGACAAGTCCGGTCTGGTGGCCTGCATCGAGGCCATGCGGGTTCTGAAGGAAAAAAACCTTGCACACCGGCCGGTTGAATTTCTCATTACCACCTGCGAGGAAATCGGTTTGGTGGGCGCTAAAGCCTTTGATACCAGCGTCATGCAGGCCAGGGAAGGCTATGCCCTTGATTCCACTGGTTTTGCCAAGGTTGTCACCCATGCGCCTGCGGCCAACAAACTGCAGATACATGTTGCAGGCATCGCGGCCCATGCCGGTCTGCACCCGGAATGGGGCATCAACGCCATCGTGCTCGCTGCAAAGGCGCTCGCAGATATTCCCTGTGGCCGCATTGACGAGGAAAGCACGGTCAACTTCGGGGTTATCCAGGGTGGCGCAGCTTCCAATATCGTGCCAGAAAAGGTGGTAATCGATGGCGAGGTGCGCAGCCACAGCCCGCAATAACTCAAACAATTGA
>CAZEIT010000278.1:0-3553 GCA_964512515.1 uncultured Desulfobulbus sp. | reverse complement strand
ACCCAAACCGTATCCCCATCAATCTCATAAACCAACCGGTAGCTCTCATGCGGTATCAGTTCGCGGGTGCCTGGAATTTTTCCAGCCTTGCCTAGCTTCGGATGGGCGGCCAACCGGCTAGCCGCATCGCTGAAAAGCTCATCCATACGAATGGCCGCGTTCGGGTTATCAGCCACGATATAATCCCAAATATCGACACGGTCTTGCTCCGCCTCTGGCGTCCAGACAACTAGCACGATTGGTCAGGTGCTATCTGGTTACGCCTGGCAGCAAAGTCGGATTCAACCTTATCATTAGACCGACCACAGCCTGCACGCACTGAGGCTCGGCTAACTTCGACTTTACGACGCAGGTAATCGTCGTATTCGCGTGCTCGGCGGCGTTGCTCAATGTAGTCGCGCATTAGCTCGCGCATAATCTGGGACGCGGGGCGATCTTCTCCAGCCGCCTCAGCCATGAAAGCCTCGCGCAGCTCCGGTTCCAGCTTCATCGTGAAAACAGCTTCTTTCGACATAGTATGCTCCACACGTAAAAGGTATTAACACAATGTATATCATGTCAGCACAGGGGTCACGCGTATAATTATTGCCGTTCAGTTCAAGTCGCTTTAACTTCCTATACACTCAGAGAACCCGCCTAGTGCGGTTTTTTTGTGCGCACAAAGAGCTCATAATCAATCGTTTTCCATGTTATCAAACTTATGTCGGATTATTTTTTAATATTAAAAAAAGATGAAATACAATGACTGCCTGCTGTTGGCGCGCAGGCGTTAAGCAACGCCCGATATATGCAGGGCCACCGGAGAGCCTATCAACGCTCCGATGCAGGTTCACCTTTTAAAGGGGCCCTTCGGAGTAATCGTCATAAGAGCTTCATAATCCCTACCCCCGTAAAAAATATTGAGAACGAGGACAGACCTTTTTTCTTCATCCACAACAAAAGCGGCAACTGCTTTTTTGTCGATGGGGACAATCCTCAAGTTGTGCATGAGATCATCTCGTTGCTGTCCCCGAAGGGGTACAGTTCCCAATTCGCGGCACTTTTGGCGGAGCTTTTCAACGTATCCCAAGGCTCTTTCAGGGAAGCCGCTCTTGTCCGCAATGTAGCCGTAGACATCCTCAAGGTCATTGATGGCATCGGGCATCAGATAAACAACATATTTTATCATCCCTTACTTCACGCGTTGCTGGTGCATCCGCTCGATGATCTTGAAAGCCTCGTCAAGTGGTACGGGTTCGCCGCTCTGCGCCGAGGCCGCCAAGCGCTTGCGAATAAGCGCAAGGCGGGCCTCGTGTTCCTCTTGCTGCTTCTCCCAAAAGCGCATAGCTTCTCGGACGACTTCACTTGTCGACCCATAGGCACCGGATTGAACCTTCGCCTTAATCGCGGCTAGCATGTCAGGAGGCAGGGTAATTGTGATTCTTTCCGCTTTTTCTGTCTGCATGGTGTATCTCCTCATGAGTAGTATGATAAAATCATACTGATGTTTTTCGGCAACGTCAACAACGCTCTTTCCTTGGGCCGCTGCTGGTAACCCGTTTTTTAAGTCCTATCTCATGGGCTGACCAATAACTTCGTTTTAAACTCCGAAGCTCCACCTTAATGTGGTTTTTTGCGTGCCCACAAAGCGCTTGATGGCCCACTCATTTTCATATATATTTAATTTAAATTAAATCGTTTTTAATATTAAAATACGATGTAAAACAATGATCATTACAGTGGGCAACACAAAGGGCGGGGTCGGTAAAACCACACTGGCAGTGAACCTGGCAATCGCACGCGCACTGACAGGCCGGGATGTCTGGCTGATTGATGGAGACAGGCAAGGGACAGCACAGGCTGCAATCAGTATTCGTGCTGAGGCAGGGCATACTCCTGGCATTGCCTGTGCAACGTATCCGGACGGGCCAACTTTGCGGGCGCAGGTGCAGCAGCAGGCCAGTAAATTCGATGAGGTAATTATTGATGCCGGTGGCCGGGATTCGACCGCCTTGCGCGCGGCCCTGGTCTTATCAGATGTGCTCTTGGTACCGTTTCAGCCCCGCAGTTACGATGTGTGGGCACTGAACGACATAGCTGCCCTGATTGATGAGGCCAGAAGTGTGCGCGATGGCCTGCGCTGTTACGCAGTGCTCAACTGCGCTGATCCAGGCGAAGCGTCTACCGACAATACGGAAGCAGCGGCAGCAGTAGCGGAAATTTCTCAGTTCGAGTATTTGCCCGCCCCGTTACGTCGTCGCAAGGCATTTGCAAACGCAGCCGGAGCAGGTCAGTGCGTGCTTGAGCTCAAGCCACAGGACGCTAAAGCCAGTGCCGAACTGAATGCACTTATTAAAGAATTGTTTTAATATTAAAAAAACATTCAAATAAAATACAAGAGGATGAAATGGCGATTACAAAGAAACCAGCTAAACCGGCGCATGATACCAGCCCCACCGCTGCGGATGCCTTTATTTCCGGTGCTCCTGATGCTGGAGGAGTCCAGCCAGTACCAAAGCCCCGCCGGGTGCGCAAAGGCAAAAGAGTACAAATCACGCTGACCATTGCCGAACCAATCCTGGATCGTGTTGATCAGGTTGCGGCGGAGCTTGGGCAGAGCAGGGCAGCAGTCATCAACCTGGCTATCATGCAGATGCTGCAAAGTGGGCTGCGCATTGATGGCGGAGAATGATCCCTGGCCCTCACTCTAAAAATTCACCGTCACAGCCAGTGATTTCAAGCTGCTCCTCATCGCTCCATGTCGTCATGTGCATGGCCTTGCAAAAGCACCTCGGGTTTGTGCCGACCACGAACCACAGGGAGTTGGGACAGCGTGCGCAAACCGTATCGGGCACACTCTTTAAGGATGCCAAGGTGGGGCTTGAGTAAGCGCCATTTTCCATTACCTCTCATCTCCATGCTGTTGTCTTTTTCGGTGAAGTGCTTGCCGAACTTGGCCATGGCATACAGCCGGGCCGCCTGGCGGCTGTCCTCGTCTGGTGAGAAATGCAGCTTCTTCCCGGCATCACGAATGGTGCCGCCGGATACCAGGGTGATAATCGCCACCCCACGGTTGTCGATCCGGTAGCTGCAACCGGAAAAAAATGACTTCTGAGCGCTGCCTGCCTTAATGCGTTCCTTTTCCTGCCAGGTCAGAAATGCCAATCGTTCACCTGGTGTTTTTTTCTCTTTTGGCGTGCCCTGTGCCGGTGCCGCCGGTTTTGTTTTCTCAGATTGCTCGTTTTCGCCTTTGACAGGATCAGCATCGGGCTCTTGTTCTTTACCTGCTGGTAACCAGGTTGCGAACTTGTCCAGGTCAGCCCCCTTAGGTACATACCACTGCTTTGCCTGGGGATCCCATTTCGCGCCTGCCTCCTTGACAGCCTGCCGGTCGTCGAACTGCACCTCCAGGAAGGTCTTTTCCCTGGCCGGATTTTTAATAGCGTCCTGAGCCGCCTTCCGCTCTTCCATGGAACGCAAAACTCCCAAGGCAACGGTGTTGCCCTGCGTTGCCTGATGTTGCAGGTATCCGTTCCAGTTGTACCAGGGATAATCAGCCTTGATCTCTGCCATG
>CAZEIT010000277.1:1015-3611 GCA_964512515.1 uncultured Desulfobulbus sp. | reverse complement strand
TCTCCCCTCTTTACAAGGGACCACTGTCAGGTCAGATCGAAACTACTACATGTCAGATCAAGCTGTAGCTACCACACAGAAATGCACCCTGAAGAACAGTGTCCAGCGGCATAAGAATAACAGGTATAACCAGCTATATTTCTGCGCTTATCTGCTCTGAACTTATTAACTCTGCCCTTGACGATCCGCTGCTTACTTACGCAAAAGCGCCCCAGTTTATTCTTCCTGTGTCCATTTATTCAGCACCTCGATCAATTTTTTTGCCTGGGCGGTACTGGAAATATTGAACTTGGATTTGGCTTGGTACTGGCCGTCGCGCTTCTGGTAGCGGCGGATGGTGAATTTATCGGGCCCATATTCACCCTTGGCTTTATCCAGATCCTGATAGCGAAAGACAATGGTCGCCCAGGCACCGCTGGAAAGTATTTCCTTGTCAATTTCCTTGACCAGAACCTGACCGTCTTCCTCGTAGGTTATGCTAATATCATTCACAGTTTCAGCCATTTTCATACCTCATTGATAAAAATAACGACCACAAGCACAATGCAGGACAGCCTGCGCTCAATGCTCAAACTCATATTTGATGTCTCCGGAACTCTGCGTTTCACCACTTCCCGTTTCCATCACAAATCCCTTACCCAAGGTATATCGCGTGGTGAAGGTCGCGCCCTCACCGGTCAAGCTTTTACCATAGCTCACATAAAAATCCTTGGTTATCCAGCTGCCAAACACCAGCGAGGTGGAGTCGCTGTCCCTATCCAGCTTGATATCATCAATCATGGAAATTTGCTTAATACCTTCCAGATACGGCACTAGACCACCCATGCCAAGTTTTTTGGCCGTATCGCCGATCAGGCCGGTATCGCTGCGGGTTGAACCACCTAGCGAGTTTACGTCTTCAATCAGGTGCGAGACAATGGCACTCTGCTCCATCACTGGCCGGGAATAAAGATTGACGCGCGGTGCCTTCAGAAAACCATCCACCCGCATGCCTGCAGTGATATTGTCTTCTGTGTTTTCGCTGCGGATTTCTATGCCTGGATTGGTGAGGGAACCGCCACTGAAGAGCAGGCGGCCTCTGTCGATCTTGACTCGCTTACCGTAGATACTGAATGAACCTTCTTCCACATTGAGCTGACCATTGCCGGCCAAAGGCCTGCCCGGTTCCTGCACGAACTGCAACTGCCCACCAATGCGGGCGTGCAGGCCATAGGTGTTGATGATCACATCATCACCAGCCGCCACCATTACCCGGGCATGCACAGGCATGGAGGCCCGCGCCGTGGGCGCACCGGAAAGGTCGTCCACCACTACGACATCACCGGAAGGGGTAATGGCGCTCTCAAAAGTGATAGTTTCGATGCGGGCATAGGGGATAGCCACCCTGCCGTCTATATTGATGCGCTCATTGGCAAAGCGCACCTCGATCTCCGGGCTTATATCCACGGCAAAGCCGGGTTGATTGGCCACCCGGAAGCCATCTCCTTTGATGGTGATGGGCAGGAACACGGCCTGCTCGCCGGAAAGATCTACCCCGGCCTCAATCTGTAACTGGCCTTGCTGGGAATGCGCTTCCGCCTCGGCCATAAGCACGCCCTCTGTTCCGCTTAGGTTTACAAGTAGCGGGGAAAGGCGCAACCCCAATTCCGGCACCAGTGCCTCACCATCTGCCAGTTCCATTTTGCCGGAAACCAGGGGCTTACCTAAACTGCCATCAAGTTCAAGATTACCGCGGAGCATGCCGGTCCATCTACTCTGCTGTTTGGTCAGGGCATTCAAAAAGGTGAGCTTGCGGAGATCAAAATTTGCGCTGCCCTTAAGCGGGGCCTGACGCAGATCCGTACCGGGCAGCAGCAGACGTGCAGAGCTGAGCCGGGCCTCAACCGTGCTGCCATCTTCAAGTTCATTGTACCAGTTGGCTTCAAGCCGCTCATTGCGGTACGAGGCTTCAAGCCTGTGGCTTTTCCAGGCCAGGTTCTGCGCGGGTGAACCGCCATACAGAAAATTCAACTGCAAACCAGGGGTTGTGCCAACCAGATGGGCATCACGGAGCTGGTTGCCCTGCCCACTTGCCTTTATATCCAGATTGAAGCGGCCAGCCAGCTCCATTTCGGGCGGCATCCACGGCTGCAAAATGCCCAGGGGCAAGTCGGCAAGCTGGGTAGAGCCCTGCCAGTGTCCATCCACCTTCTGCCATTGCCCCTCCAGACACAGAGATGCCTGGTTCGTCTGCACACATAAAGGCTCTATCCTGGCCCCTTGGGCGGACAGCGTAAGTTTCGCTGCCTTGTGCTGACGCCAATGACCAATATCGGCAGCCTGCAGTTGCAAGTGCCGAAGCTCGCCAGTCCAGTCCTCTCCATCCTTTTTTCCGGTCAGTTCCAGCGCCAGTTGATCCTCTTTCGAATCAGCCTGCAGGGTCAAGGTATGATTGGCTGGGTTGCCCTGGAGGCGAGCAGTCGTCTGGACAATGCGAGTTTCGCCAAGCTGGAGTCCCTTTGCCTGCAACTCTGCTTCTATAGCGGCCTGCTCCTTCCATACGCCCTGCGCCCTGCCAGCCAGCCTTTCAATGCGATTGCCGGCATAGGCAATATCT
>CAZEIT010000277.1:0-1005 GCA_964512515.1 uncultured Desulfobulbus sp. | reverse complement strand
TTGCAGCTCCACATTAATGGCCGGTTGTTGTTTGGCACCCTGAACATCAGCCTTAACCTGCAGGCTTCCGGCCAACTGAGGCAGCACTTCCTGCAGATCCGGCGAGTTGAGTTGCAGTGCCAACGCGAGTTGTTCCTGAACTGTTCCTTTAAGCTCCAAAGTGGTGCGGCCAACAGCCGCATGAACACCAGGGACGCTGAGCGCGCCGTCCTGATATGCAGCACCCCCACTGGCAGTGAGCGCATAACCGCGTAACTGTCCTTTTAAATCATCGATTTTCACCTCTGTATTCAGACGATCCTCGGTTAGAGAACCCTGGGAGCTGAGTTTTCCACTCAAAGCCCCTGGCAGATCAGCCAGAATGATGTCTGGATTTATACCTTCAGCCGTGATATTGGCGTCCCAAGTCAAAACTGGGCTCCAATCCAGATTCCCTGTCAGGTCAAGATGACCGCTGGTGTCGGTTAACCTGAGCGCCTGAACGACCAGCCCTTCCCATCCCACCACAAGGGTGCTCTTCAGGGGCAGCGGCCGCAGCAATTCCTTGGAAACAACTCTACCGTCCAGTTCCAGATCGTAGTTGCGGATATTACCCTGGCCGCGAATTTGTACCTGATCAAAAACCTGTGCCGGCCAAGTGTCATTAATGGCGGCAAGGGCCAAATGTGGGCTCTTCAGCAGCGCCTGCCACTGCAATTCATTGAGCACATCTAAAACCTCGCCCTGTAAATCCACTTCTTGCGGCTCTGCCAAAGCGCTTTGCACGCCCAGCCTGGCCAGATCTCCGCTCAAATTGCCTTTCCCCCGAATCGGCCCGTATCCATCAAAATCAAAGGCATAGACCAGCTCTAACTGCAGCGGATAATCACCAGCGGTGTGCACCTGTCCTTTACTTTGCACATCCATCCAGCTGTTTTTGGCAGCCAGTTTCTCAAAAAACAATTCCTGGCCTTGGGCCTTCAACTGCTCGGTCTCGGCTCGAATCAAGCTAAATTGTTCGGTTTC
>CAZEIT010000276.1:0-3618 GCA_964512515.1 uncultured Desulfobulbus sp. | reverse complement strand
ATGACCATTGATCAAATATTTTTTGCACTCCTTCAAAGTCCGGGGTAAAATTTTTTGCGTTCAGACTTTCCCACACTTTAGAGAGATTATTATATATCCCCATGCTTTGATTCATTTTTTGCAAAATTTCAGCAGGACTGCCTGTGAAATTCTTGAAAAAATTGTTGTAAAAATCAGTGAGTTGCTTGAAATTTTCCATCGTATTTTGTTGAAACGATGAAAAATTCATAAAATCAGCGCCAGGCTTGTTCTCTGCCTTGGTCTCGCCTGCGTTCGGAGTGAAGGTATTTTGCCAGGCATCAAACATATTTTTCTGGGCGGTGAAGAATTGGTTCAAATAATCAGTTGCCATGATCGGCCTCCTCAAATTGAGTAAAATGGACTGGATCAGCCCTATATTGATCAAAAACATGTAGTGCCAAATACTGCAGAGGCTCCTGACATTCGAGCGCTCCTGTTTTTTGCAAGTTTGGTTCAGCTCACCAGAAAGGGTGCGTGGAGACGCGTAGCGTTCCCAGGAATGATATTCTCTTCAGGTTTACATCCTAGGAAATAATAGGTAACAGATGCCCATTTTACAAGGAGATAAATTCTGATTCACTGTGCAACTCCTGCCTGTTTGTGGGTTTTTTTGAGCCAGGAGGCGTTGCTCTATGGTCAATGCAGAAAGGGCTTGATCAGGATCGGCACTACTTTTCGTTGAGGGCCGCCACTAATTGCCGGTGTCCGGATGGGAATGGGTACTGCAGCATGGCCGCAGCATCTACCCAGGCATAATGGCTGGCCGCATTCAAACTCGGCTCCAAGCTTTGACCCTTTTCCAGGTTGCAGAAAAAGCTGTGCAAGGTAACCCGGTAGCGAGTGTAATAGTGGATGACAGTGTGGTAGGATTGGCCCACCCGCACCCGCCAGCCTGTTTCTTCCAGAATTTCCCGTAAGACTGCCTGGGCTGGTGTTTCGTCACCTTCCAGCCGACCACCTGGAAACTCCCATAAGCCGCCCCAAATATCATCCGCAAGCCGCTGCTGGATATAGAGCAAGCCGTTGTGCTTAATGATGCCGCAGGCCATGATAATATCGATACGGCCAGGTCTTTTGCTCAGTACCGGACGCAGAGCCACCGTGCCACGGGAAGAGGCGAGACAGTCGTGCTGCAGGGGGCAGGAGGAACAATTAGGTTTTTTCGGCGTGCAGACCAAAGCGCCCAGTTCCATCAGCGCCTGATTGAAGGCGCGGGGCGCATCGCGGTCAAGGAAAAGTGCTGCCAATTGCTGCACTGTTTTTTTGCCAATCGTCCCTTTTACGGGTTCTTCCAGATCGTGCAAGCGGGCAAAGACCCGCTCTACATTGGCGTCAACCAAGGGGCAGGGCTGGTTAAAACCAATGGAAAGAATGGCGGCAGCAGTATAGGGTCCAATGCCTGGTAAAGCCAGAAGCGCCTGCTGTTCTTCGGGAATGCAACCGCTATGGTGTTCAAGCAGGATCTGTGCTGTGCGGCGGATATTGTGCGCCCTGCTGTAGTACCCC
Source organism: uncultured Desulfobulbus sp. (assembly GCA_964512515.1). Lineage (GTDB taxonomy): Bacteria > Desulfobacterota > Desulfobulbia > Desulfobulbales > Desulfobulbaceae > Desulfobulbus. The sequence continues at coordinate 2,091 of CAZEIT010000276.1, read as the reverse complement.
AGTCCTTCCCAAGCCTTGAGCACGGCCTGCTCAGGTGCGTGGGCAAGACTGGCCACATCGGGGAAAAGCTGCATCCAGCGACTGAAATACTCAGCCACCCGCTCCATCTGGGTTTGCTGGCCCATGATTTCCGCTATCCACACCTGGTAGGGATGGTAGCTTTGCCGCCAGGGCAGGGGGCGCTGATTCTCCTCAAACCAGGCAAGCAGGCGGCTGCGCATCGCGCGGATGGATTGTTCTTCGGATTGTTGCATCATCTCTATTGTGGTTTGTATTGTTCGGCCGGGTAAGCCACGACGATGGTGTTTTAGTTCCAGATCAAAGATGATATCAAGGAGACCAAGAAAATATGATGCAAGTATATGTATAAGTACGTTCTGCGAGTATTTTCCAATGCCGACACAGATAACGCTTTGATATGAAATTGGAAATATATGCTTTTTGCCTGTGTCCAGTGCACGGATATGGTACAAAAACAGCCTTGCTAGCCCTGTTCCTTTTAACCCACATAGAAATATGTCTCGTTCCCTGATTCGGCAACTTCTGACTCCTCGCATGCTGGTGGCCCTGATGATGGGCTTTTCCTGCGGCCTGCCGCTTTTGCTCACCGGCTCGGTGCTGCAGGCCTGGATGCGCGAAGAGGGCGTTGACCTCAAACTGATCGGCCTCTATGCCCTGGTGGGCCTGCCCTATACCTGCAAGTTTTTGTGGGCACCGCTTTTTGATCGTTTCATTCCACCCTTTCTGGGCCGCCGTCGGGGCTGGCTGCTCATGGCGCAAATAGCGCTCGCCTGCGCCCTGGTCGGCCTTGGTTATAGCGACCCCGGCCAGAGTCCCTGGCTGGTTGCGCTGATGGCGGCCTTGGTCACCTTTTTCTCCGCCTCGCAGGATATCGTGGTGGATGCCTACCGCCGTGAGGATTTGCAGGATGAGGAACTGGGCGCCGGCAGTTCGCTCTACATCAGTGGTTATCGCCTGGGTATGCTCCTGGCGGGCGGAGGTGGGCTGATACTGGCAGATCATCTGCCCTTTTCCCAAGTGTATCTGTTCATGGCGGCCCTGATGGGTATAGGCGGTCTTACCACCCTGCTGAGCCGGGAGCCGCCCCTGGCAAAAGGTGTGCCGCAGAGTTTCCGGGAAAGTGTGCTGGAGCCTTTTCTTGATTATTTCCGCCATGATAAGGCGCTTCTCATTCTGCTTTTTATTCTCCTTTATAAAATCGGCGATCAGATGGCCAGCACCATGACCATGCCCTTTTATCTGGACCTTGGTTTCAGCAAGACCGAGGTGGGAGCAGTGGTAAAGCTCTTTGGTACCTGGGCGGTCATCCTGGGCGGAGTGGCGGGCGCGGCTGTCATGCTGCGCATTGGCACCATTGGTGGCTTGTGGTGCTTTGGGGTTTTGCAGGCGCTTTCCACAGCGGGTTTTGCCCTTCTGGCCCTGGTTGGCCACAGCATTCCCTGGCTGGCCGGGGTAATCGCTTTTGAAAACTTGAGCGGCGGCATGGGTACTGCCGCTTATACCGCCTACATGGCCTCGCTCACCAACAAGCGCTTTACCGCTACCCAGTATGCCCTGCTCACCAGTGTGATGGGCGTGCCACGGGTGATTGCCTCAGCGCCAACCGGGTGGATGGCGGAACTCATGGGTTGGCCATTTTTTTTCCTGGTCTGCACCGGGCTTGCCCTGCCCGGTCTTTTCCTGCTTGCCGTGGTCGCTCCGGGCGGGCGGGACCGAGTAAAAGCAGCCGGTCCTCCGCCCGATTAAGCGTTGTGTTCTGGCGCTTCTGTTATAAAGTGTAGTATCTTTTTGTTGTTTGAGCTCTGCCTCTCCAGGCCAGAGCCACGAGACTTTCCCACTGCGCAGGAGTAGAATTCTACATGACTGTTTCAGCCCAAGCCGCGCCCATCAGCATATACAACACCATTAACCGCGCCAAAGAGCCCCTTGTTCCGCTGGAAAAGGGTCATGTTAAGCTGTATGTCTGCGGCATCACCTCTTATGACTACTGCCATATCGGTCATGCTCGCTCTGCCCTGGTTTTCGATATGGTGGTGCGCTATCTTCGCTATCGTGGCTACAAAGTCACTT
>CAZEIT010000275.1:0-3627 GCA_964512515.1 uncultured Desulfobulbus sp. | reverse complement strand
CATGGCCTCCTTTGAATGGTTTGCCAGCCTGCGCTACCTGCGGGCCAAGCGCAAGCAGAAGTTCATTTCCCTGATCACCCTTATCTCCATCCTTGGGGTGGCAGTCGGGGTCATGGCGCTCATAGTGGTACTGTCGGTGTATACCGGCTTTACCGAGGGACTGCGCGACCAGATCATTGGCGTCAACTCGCATGTGATCATCCAGAGCTATGACGGCTCCATTGAGGATAGCGAGGTTCTCATGGCCGAGGCCGCTACTGTGCCCGGAGTGGTAGCGCAGACTCCCATGATCTACACCCAGGCGCTCATTACTTCTGCGGCAGGCTCAAGTGGGGTGGTGCTCAGGGGAATAGATCCGGCCAGCGCCACCAAGGTGGTGACCATTGGTGATAAAATAACCAGCGGCAGCCTGAACAGCCTGAACAGCACGACCGGCCCACCCACCCTTGTGCTGGGCGAAGACCTGGCCCGTACCTTGCAACTACTCCCCGGCGAACGGGTACAGTTGCTGGCACCGAACGGGCCGCTTTCTCCCATGGGGGTGCTGCCCAAGGTGCGGGTCTGCATGATTTCCGGCACCTTTTCCACCGGTATGTACGAGTATGATGCCAACATGGGCTATCTTGGCCTGGATGCCGCCCGCAGCCTGGCCGGCCTGAGCCAGCAAGGTGTGCATGCCATCGAGGTGCGGGTGCGGGACGTGGAAAACGCTAACAGCGTGGCTGCAAATATCAGGGCTAAGCTAGGCCCTGGCCATGTGGTGCGCGACTGGATGCAGTTGAACCAGAACCTGTTTGCAGCCCTGAAGCTGGAAAAGCTGGGCATCTTCATTGCCCTTGATCTCATCATCCTGGTGGCTGCTCTCAACATTATCAGCGCCCTGATCATGGTGGTGATGGAAAAGACCCGCGATATCGCCATCCTCAAATCCATGGGAGCAAAGACCTCTTCCATCATGCGCATCTTCTTCTACCAGGGCATGGTTATCGGGGTGATCGGCACTATCCTTGGAGTGCTGAGCGGCCTTGGGGTCTGCGAACTGCTCAAGCGCTACAAAATCATCGAACTGCCCAGCAATGTCTATCCCATGTCCACCATCCCCATCAAGGTGGTGGCCACGGATGTAACCATCATCGCCCTGTCAGCCCTCATCATCACCCTGGCTGCCACCTTGTATCCGTCGTGGAAGGCGGCCAAGGTTCGCCCTGCGGAGGCGCTCAGCTATGAATGAGGCATTGCTGCTGTCTGCAAAAGGACTAGCCAAGCGCTACACCAGCGGCGACAACACCATTACCGTGCTCGATCAGGCGGATTTTGCCCTTAAACCGCGCGAGATGTGCGCCATTGTCGGTGCCTCGGGCTCGGGCAAGACCACCCTGCTGCAGATTCTCGGTACCCTGGACAAGCCGGACAGCGGTCAATTGCTGTTCAAGGACAGGGATCTTCTGCAGGAATCTGAAACCAGCCTTTCCCGCCACCGTAATAGCGAGCTGGGCTTTATCTTCCAGTTCCACCACCTCTTGCCTGAATTCTCGGCCCTTGAAAACGTAATGATGCCGGGCCGTATTGCCGGTCAATTTGGGGTGGAGCTGGCAGAGCGGGCCAGTACCCTGCTGGAACAGGTCGGTCTGGGTAAACGCCTGCATCACCGCAGCGGCGAACTTTCAGGCGGCGAGCAACAGCGCGTAGCCCTGGCCCGTGCCCTGGTAATGGAACCAGCCTTGCTGCTGGCAGATGAACCAACCGGCAACCTGGATGCTGCCAGCGGCCAGCGGGTTTTTGCTCTCTTGCAGGAATTGAGCCAAAGCCACGATCTGGCAGTGGTCATGGTCACCCACAATATGGAACTGGCCAGGGCCATGGACCGCTGCCTGACCTTAAAGGGCGGCAAACTCAGCGCCTCTCCCTGATTGCAGCGTATCTTTGCTCTGGAATTACAGCTCCCAGACGACCCAAACCTGCAAATAAGCTCTATGAGATCGATCGCGCTGCCTTGTCTCTGCTTCAACCGTTTAGGCCGATGCTCTCTTCTTCTCGTCCTTTTGCTGCTCGGCTCGTCCTGTTCCCTGCCCTCGCTGCAGCAGCGCAGCACCTCCAGTGCCTATAGCGATACCGGCAATACCGTTCTGGGCCGCTCGATTACCCCCATGCTGGCCCAACATCCGGCTGATGTCTCCGGTGTACACCTTCTGGTCGAGCCCTACGAGGCCATGGCCGCACGGATCCATCTTGCCCGCTCGGCCGAACGCTCCATCGATGCGCAGTACTATATCTGGCATGGGGACATTGCAGGCACCCTGCTCTTTGAAACCCTGTACCAGGCGGCGGAGCGTGGGGTGCGTGTGCGCCTGCTCCTCGACGACAACGGCACCCAGGGCATCGACAAGCTGCTGGCCGCCCTGAACGCGCATCCGAATATTGAAATCCGCCTTTTCAATCCCTTTCAGTACAGAAATGCGCGCTGGCTGGGTTTTCTCACCGATTTTTCCCGGCTCAACCGGCGCATGCACAACAAGCTCTACGTTGTTGACAATCAGATAGCCATTGTTGGCGGCCGCAATATCGGCGACGAATACTTCCAGGTACCGGAGCAAACCTCCTTTATCGACGCAGACCTGCTTGGGGTTGGTCCTGTGGTGCAGGAGAGCTCCAAAGATTTTGACCGTTATTGGGGCAGCCTCTCCTCCTATCCGGTGGAACTGATTATTCCCAATCCTTCAGAAAAAGAATTGGAAGACCTCTACCGCAAGGCCAAGGGCTACGAGAGTGACGAAAAGGCGCAACGCTACGTGCGGGCCATGAAAGCCTCTGGAGCGGTGCAGCGTTTTCTCGATGGAGATCTGCCCTGGCACTGGGTTCCGGTCAGGATGATCAGCGATCCTCCAGCCAAAGGCCTGGGCCAGGCCAGATCGGAAGACATGCTGCCGGCAAAACTGTTCAATCTTGCCGGGCTTCCGGAAAAGAGCATGGAACTCATCTCCCCCTATTTTGTGCCCATGCCGGAAGATATCGAGGCCATGGCCGATCTGGTGCAAAAAGGGGTGCAGTTGCAGGTGCTGACCAATTCTCTTGCAGCCACCGATGTTGCAGTGGTGCATTCAGGCTATGCGGGCAGCCGCATACCGCTGCTGAAGTCTGGGGTGACCATCTATGAATGGCGCCATTCCATGGACAGCAACCTCATGGGCCACCGAGAAGGTATTGGCCAGAGCTCGGCCTCAAGTCTGCACGCCAAGACCTTTACCATTGACGGCAAGCACCTCTTTGTAGGTTCTTTTAACTTCGACCCGCGCTCGATTAATCTTAACACTGAATGCGGCTTTATTGTCCGCAGCGAGCTTTTGGCAGCCCAGATGGAAGAGGCGTTTATGCTCGCCATCCCCTTCCAGTCCTATGAGGTGCGACTGACGCCGGCTGGCTCACTCTACTGGCTGGAACGCCGGGAAGACGGGCAACTCATACGCCACGACAAAGAGCCCTATACCAACTGGTGGAAACGGCGCAGCGTAGATTTCTTCTCCCTCCTGCCCATCAAATGGCTGCTTTAATTCCGTTTCCAGATCAAAGAAATGTATCAAGGAGGCGAGGCAAATGCGACGCAGGCGTACATACAGGTACGTCCTGCGA
>CAZEIT010000274.1:0-3628 GCA_964512515.1 uncultured Desulfobulbus sp. | reverse complement strand
GATGAGCAGTCGATCAACTTTGGCACTGGCACCTACAACAAGGAGACAGGGCTGGCCATCTATACCAGCAAGGAACTGCCTTTTGTGCTGAATGCCTTCAACAGCCTGCATAAGGCCGACAGCAGCAGCGCCAAACACTGGTTTACTCTTTTGTATGCCTGCTGCCTTGCTTTTCTTGCCCTTTCATCCTTGTGGATGTACCGGCCAGAAAACGGGAATTTCAAGCGGGGCCTTGTTCTTGCCTCTGCTGGATTTGCCTTTGCCGCCCTTGTGCTTGTGGCCTGATTTTCAGCCGCCAGCATACGTCCAACCACTACGACACACCTGTTGCTGGTATAGACAGACACTGGATTCTGGCGGATTTCTAGAGCAGGCCAGCCTCTTTATAATATTTCTCGGCGCCTGGATGCAGGGGGGCGCTGAGCCCCTCCAGCATGTTTTCCTTGGTCAGCATTTCCAACGCAGGGTGCAGGGCACGAAAGTCGTCCAGATTTTCAAAGATTTCCTTGGTGATGGCATAAATAACGGCATCGTCTACGTCGGCGCTCGTGCACAGAGTAGCCTTGACGCCATATGTTGGCACTTCCGTCTTGTTTTCCACCCCAGGATACAACTCAACCGGGATTGAAGCCATTGTGTAGTACGGGGACTGCCGTATCAGATCAACCACTATATCTTCAGGTACAGCCACAAAATTCACCTTGCGCGCGCCTTCAGCCGCTACCGTCACCGATACATTGGGATGTCCGCCGGTATAGAAAAAGGCATCGATACGCTTGCCTTGCAGCAGAGCGGCAGATTCATTCGGCTCAAAGGCCTCGGTCTGCAAATCCTTGTCTGGGTCGATATTGGCAACGCTGAAAAGATCAAGTGCATTGCTGCGTTGACCAGAACCAGGTTGACCGATATTGACAATTTTACCCTTCAGATCAGCCAGGGTTTTGATGTGTTTATCTGAGGCAGCAACGATGGTGACAATCTCCGGGTATAGCGCAAAAACGGTGCGTAGCTTTGTCTGGGGCATGCCGGCCCAGTGGTTGAAGCCCTTATAGGCCTGGTATTGCAGATCAGATTGGACCAGGGCAAGATCCAGATCGCCCTTGGTAAGGGCGTTGACATTGTAGACCGACCCGTCCGTATCTGTCACCGTGGTGTGGATACGGTGGCCTTTTTGCTGCTCATTCACGATGGTGCTGATTGCTCCACCAACGGGATAGTAAACACCTGTGACCGGACCAGTGCCGATGGTGATACGCTGTGAACCGGCCTCGACACCGCAACTGCAGGTCAGAAAAAACAAGGCTGCAAAAAGAAGATGCAGGGGTTTCATTGAGCCTCCTGTGAGCATGGAAAAACGGATGGAAATACGTTTATCTGGAGGTAATCGTCTCAACTTTTACATATCGAGAGAGCTGCATTTGCTCAGATCTCTTCCAGATCATATTACTTATCTAGCAGATTTAGCCGCCCTTGAAAAAGGGTCTTTTTAGCTTGCAGCTTGAGTGAAGCCATCATCTGCTTGGGGCCAATCAGAGCAGTCGTTCAGCCGCAAAAGCCAATCCCAGCCTCCAAAAAGCCCTGCAAGCATTTTCTGAAGCCGACAGAGAGGGCTTTGATATGGAAATGGAAGAAGCCGGATATTGTGCCCGGCTCCGCATAAGAGGGCATGGATCTTGTCGCCCAAGGTTGCTGTCTGTCTTCAGATGGCCGCTCACAGGCTCGACCGCGTTACGACGTTTCAGCTCCTTTTTCATCTGCAGCGCCAGGCCCAGCTTGCTGCCGCTGATCAACATATGGATTACTCCGTTTTTATGGCGCCAAATGCGGCAAAGCAGGAATTCTTATGCAGGAGCTCAACAGAATTAAAGCCAACCTTCCGCAACAATGCGAGCTGATAGGTGACTGGGCGGGGAGAGTCTTCTTGGTCAATATAGGCAAAAACTTTTTCTTTATATGCCGGGCCGTCAAGAGAACACAGGTAGTTGCCATAACGTTCCCACATAAGAGTGTGCACCGCGCTGGTTTCATGCGCAACCAGATCTGTAATCCATACGCTCCCGCCAGGCGCGGTGAGATCGTAGATTTTTTTGAACACTGCTTCCCAATCCTGGTCATCGCGGAGATGATGCAGCACGGCCGCAGCTAAAATAACATCGTATTTTTGAAGAGGTAAGTCGACGGTGCGGAAATCCTGCGCAAATGTGGCAATGGTTCCGGTATTCACTTGTGCGATGCGCTCCCGTGCTTTGGCCAGCATTGCCGGGCTGAGATCAACCAGGTCGCAATGAAAGGGTGCGCTATAACTCGACAATTTTACGGTGTTATTGCCCGCGCCACAGCCGATATCCAGTACATTTTCTATTTTTTGAGTCGTATGCACAGCGGCCTGCGTAATAAGCTCCATGGCCAGGGGGGCATCGATTGTTGCGGTTTGCCCTGTTTGCAGATTGGAGAAACGTTCCACATCATTATCAAAGCGCTGCTTGATGGCTTCAGGAGTTGATTTTTGCTCAAGCGGGGTTGTCATGATTCTATCCAGGGCTATACGTTCATGGTCGGGTTTTTATCTCATCTTCTAATCAGGCCGGCTGTTGCACAGCGGCGCATACCTGCAGGGCCTGGCGGGTGGCAGCCACATTGTGCACCCGCAGGATGTCCATACCCTGCCAGGCGCAAAAGCCTGAGACCAAGGCGGTAGCTAGATCCCGCTGGTCTGGTGCGTGAATGCCGGTGATTTCTCCAAGAAAGGTTTTGCGGGAATGGCCGATCAAAATCGGGCAGCCATGCTGGTGCAGGCTTTTGAGATTGCGCAGCAGGCTGAGGTTGTGGGGCAGCGTTTTGCCAAAGCCAAGCCCTGGGTCAACAATCATGGCCCTGCGCTCAATGCCCTGCTCTTCCAGGCTCGCTATCCGTTTAGCCAAATAGGCATTGACCTCAACCACCACATCGTTGTAGTGGGGAGCATGTTGCATAGTGCGCGGCTGGCCCTGCATGTGCATAATCACCACTCGCGCCCCGGCTTTTTGTACAACTGCGACCATATTCGCATCAGCTTCAAGGCCGCTGATGTCGTTAATTATATCTGCACCTGCGGAAAGCGCCTGTCGTGCCACCTCGGCCTTGGTAGTGTCTATAGATATTGGCACGCTACTAATGCGGCGAATGGCGATAATGGCCGGCAGTACCCGGCCCAGTTCTTCCTTTTCGCTCACCGATTCAGAACCTGGCCGAGTGGATTCCCCACCCACATCAATGATATCCGCCCCATCGCTCAGCAGTTCCTCAATTCTTGCCTGGAACTGTTCTTTGGTCCCGTAGCGACCGCCATCGGAAAAGGAATCCGGGGTTACATTCAAAATACCCATGATCTGGGTTTGGTGTGGTTGCATGCTGCATTCCTTGTGCAATGCCAATTCCATAGCAAAGCGCTGTCTATGTCGGTATCGGGAAATATTCGAAGATAGCACCCATATCTACATAGAATAAAACGATAATCGAGTAGGAGGAGGTTTCACAGCCTCCTCCTCTCACACCACCGGGCGTACGGACACGTACCACGGCGGTTCACATCGGACATTGAAATTTATGCAGTTGATCCAGCAGTGACACAAGACCAAGCTTGTCAAAG
>CAZEIT010000273.1:0-3629 GCA_964512515.1 uncultured Desulfobulbus sp. | reverse complement strand
CAGGCAAGGATGTTGCCGTCTTCCATCTCGAAATGATCATGATGGTAGTTGCCAGGCATGCGGTATTCTTTATAGATCTTGCCCAGCAGGTTGATCTCGATCATGCCGGTTGAGTTGTAGGGCATATGGCAGAAACGGCTCGAACCGGTAACAATGTTGCCGTTTTTCATCCGCTTGATGTCAAACATGGTGTTCTCGGTAAGCATCCAGCGGATATCGCCCTTGTAGTCATAGGCGGTGGGCAGGTTCTTGCCGGCCGGGGTCAGAAACATGATGTCGTCGCCCAGGTAGTCCAGAGTTGCCTGGATGTTGATGCAGCGGCACACATCTTCGGGCAGTTTGTCGGTGGTGATGGTCAGGGTTTTGCTAGTGCCGTCCGGCAGGGCAATGGTCACCTTGTTGTCAAAATCTTCGTACAGGCCCAGTACCGGCAGGAAGTGGTCGGTAGCAGCCGGAAAGGTGTGGGTGATGTTCTCTCGCTCGTAGCGCTTGCCATGCACGGTCAGGGTAGGGGCTACCTTGTCCTTGGTTTTGAACAGCACCAGGGCGCAGAGCGGGTTGATCAGATACGGGTTGAAAACAACCTGCGGCTCGTCAAAGGTCGGCTGCTTTTTCTCAAAGGCGGCAAGAAATTGCTTCTCGGCAGCGGCCTGCTGGGTGATGAGGTGATCCTGGCTGGTAAAAGCGACTTTGTTACCCATGGTGCTATCCTCCTGATGATGAATATATGGGAAAATGTTTTCCCTTTGTGTATTAGCCCAAACTGTTTTTTTCGCCTGGCATATGAAACGATTTGATCGTTTTCAACCCGTGGCCGTTACAGGATGCGTGCCTGTATGTGCCTGCAATGAACCAATTAACAAGGACTATATATCATCTTCCCAGTACCGTGAACTCGTAAAATTACCTGTTTCTTGATTCTTTGTATCAGTAAAAGTCATGAAAGATGGGCAGAGTGTATGATTTGTCATGGGTGCGTATGCAGCAGTCGGGTCCAGTCCAGTTGCTGAAAACTCTGGTGAAGCAGGTGGTCGTCCTGCACAAGTTTGATATCAAGCCGGGCAAAACTTTGCCGGGCCAAAGGCAGTACCAGTTCCGGCGGGCAAACAGTATCCTGCTCTCCAATCAACAGGGTGACAGACATGGTCAGCTTTTCTGGTGGCGGCTGGTAGTTCTCGAAATTGAGGGCCGGAGCCAGCAAGACCAGAGCTATGCACTTTTCCGGATAGCGCCGGGCATGGCAGGCGGCCATAAGGCCGCCATAGCTGGAGCCGATCAGAATGTAGTTGTCGAGATCGCGGGTTTCTTCTTCAAGTTGCGCCAGGCGCTGTGAGAGATCTCCGCCATAGTCATGGATGCGCATGTCTGGAAAACGCTCCCTGAACCAGCGCGCCTTAAAGCCAAGGTTTGAGGAGTCGAGTCCGTGCAGAAAAAAGACAGTGGTTTTATGGGAAGAGTCAGCCATTACTTCATCTCAGTGGTGGGTTGGTGCAACAGAGCGTGCGCCTGTTGCAGTTGCTCGCGCAGCTGATCCGCCTCCAAGCCGTATTTTTGGGCAAAGTCTGCCCAGTCGAGTTCCAGCGCATGGGTGGCCTTGTTACCCGGCACCCAGCGGATATCCTGACCCAGGCCGGCATAACGACTCTTGGCATAGTGGTGCAAATCCCAGCCACGGGCAAGATGGCAGAGCCAGAAGATATAGGGCAGATTGACGTAGCCCGGCGTATCGATATAGGCAGGATAGAGTGGCCAATGGCTATCGGGCAGGCTCTGGCCAGTGGCAGCCAGCATCTTTTTTTGCCAACGCTCGAAGATATCCGCCACCAGTTGCGGTTTCTCTAAATATGCCAGCGCCTCCACATGACTGTGGAAATCTTCAGGTCTGGCTGCACCCACACTGATGGTGTGGATTTCCGGCCGCAGCAGGCAGAAGAGGTCGTTGAACTGCATGGGGGAAAGGGGCGCGCATAACTCGCGCAAGAGCTGTGGCGGCGCATAGAGCATACCCCCCTTGTCGCTGGGGCTGATGATGAAAACCCCCAGCTCACGCGTTTGCGCGGCCTCGAGTACCGGGGTATTGCGCTGATAGATGGCGTACCAGTGCAGGTTGAGGTAGTCAAAACCGCCATTTCCCTGGTGCTGCACCGCTGCCAAAAGGATGTCTGCACTGGCGTGGCCGGAAAGACCGATCCATCTGGCCTTGCCCTCTTGCTGCAACCGCCGGGCCGCGGCAAGACAGCCATTCGGGCGGCAGACCTGCCACAGCTCGCGGTGGGAATTGATGCCGTGGCAGGCGAGCATATCCACGTATTCAACCCCAAGCCGGTCAAGCGAATCGAGCACATTGGCAGTGAAAAGCGCTGGGTCATCCTCAGGCGCGACTTTGGTTTGCAGATAGAAACTATCGCGCGCAAATTGAGGCAGAATTTTTCCAAGTTGGCGCTCAGAGGAGCCGTAGCCGCGCGCTGTTTCCACATGATTGATGCCAAAGCGAAAGGCTTCGCGCAAAACATCTTCAAGCTGTTGCTGGTTGGCCCTGGTAATGTCTTGATCTGGCACGTCCCGCCAGGACTGCATGGAGCGCATGCAGCCAGCAGAGAGTACGGAAAGGGGAAGGCCGGTTTTGCCGAAGTTGCGGTAGGTCATAACATGCTAAGGTTGGGCTTGCGTCATTGACGAAAGGGTGCATATCTTTTAATGCAGTCGGCTTATAGCTGCAAGCACAGGGCCGCAACTCACCTGGGCTGCAGGGTATGGCCCAGGCGCGAACAGAAACAAAAGAGGAACACATGAGTAGCGATAACAAATGCCGTCCGGAAATACACTACCCCTGCCCCTGGCAGTACCGGCTTATCGGTGAAGACGAGGCGGCCATGCGGGCGGCCTTGGCCGAATGCCTTGGTCATGATGCAGGGCGCTGCGTGCTCAGCGCGGGTAACCGCAGCACCGGCGGCCGCTATCTGAGCCTGCAGGTGGAGCTGATCGTGATGAGTGAGGAGGAACGCCTGGAGATGTACCGCAAGCTGGCGGAGCATCCAGCTATCAGGATCGTGATGTAATGGCGGCAACAGAAGAACAGGCGCAGGTAGGTCGGGTGCTGCCGTTGATGCGCGAGGCCGTTTTGCTGGTGCGCATGGTGCTGCACCGCGAGCTGCTGCACAGTCTTGCAAGCAGGCGGCCAGAGCTGTCTGCAGAAGCCAGAGTTCAACTCTGTGGCGCGCTGATCAATAATCTTTTTGGCACCAGGCCGGAGGATGAAGAGGTTAACCGCTTTGGCCGCGAACATAGGCAAGTGGTGGAAGAAGAGTTGCGGGGCCTGGCCAGCCAGGTAGGGAAGCTCAAGCCGGTACTTACCGATGCTCTACGCATGCACACCATCTGTGATGAGCAGGAGGGGATCAATGCTACCGCCTCCCTGCTCATGGCCCGGGCCCTGGGCTTGCTGGATGAAGATCGACCCCTGCCTTTACCTTCCACCTTCATGCTTTCGGTGCGCACGCTTGCAGTGGCGGAAGGGTTGGCGCATCCGCTCATTACGCCTGATTCTCTCGATTCGCCTGATGCTCCTGAGGCGAGCGCAGGCTGACCAGGGTCGCACCCCACTCACCCCCATCAGAACCAGCCAGGCG
>CAZEIT010000272.1:0-3629 GCA_964512515.1 uncultured Desulfobulbus sp. | reverse complement strand
GGGCAAGACGGGGAATTTCAACGCCTATTCAACGCTTGGCCGTTCGTGCTCCCGAAAAAATCAATTTTCCTGAACACTCTTTAATCTTTTTCTAATAGTTACAGGAAGATCCAATGATTTCCCTTTGTTGCCAATATAATTTTTCTTGTTCACCCTGATTTTATCGGTATTATACGAGATTTAATTGTTTATTGGGTAACTGTTGTGGCCTGTACGATGCCGCATATTCATCGCCTATTTGTGAAAATAATTGCATCTATGGCACGTAGATGAGCAACAGGCGAACCGGGTCGTCCATCTATGTCCTTCGGGGATCTGCCTTCTCGAAAAAATGGCGTAACGGCATATTCCTTTGTCCAGTCCAGCGTTCTGGTTTCAAGGCACCTCTACACACGTGAAGCACAACCACAAGGAGAGAACTATGCGAGAAGCAGTGATTGTCAGTGCGGTACGGACCCCCCTCGGCAACTTCGGCGGTTCGCTCGGCTCCATGGGAGCCACAGCCCTGGGTGCAATTGTCATCAAGGAAGCTGTGCGCCGGGCCGGTATTGCAGATGAACAGGTAAATGAAGTCATCATGGGCATGGTACTGCCTTGCGGCTATGGCCAGAACCCAGCCAAGCAGGCAGCTGTGCAGGCAAACATGCCCGATGAAGTAGAGGCATTGACCATCAACAAGGTGTGCGGCTCTGGCTTGAAGGCAGTGATGCTGGCAGCGCAGGCAGTGCAATGTGGTGATGCCGAGGTGGTGGTGGCCGGTGGCATGGAAAGCATGAGCATGGCGCCCTACTTCCTGAAAAAAGCCCGTTTTGGCATACGCATGGGCAATGACACCATCTTTGATCACATGGTGCATGACGGTCTGTGGGACCATGTCAATGACTTTCACATGGGCATATCCAACGAGCTCTGCTCCGAACGCTATGAGGTGAGCCGTGAGGATCAGGACAGCTATGCTGCTGAATCGTACCGCAGAACCCTGGCTGCCCAGGCTGCCGGCAAATTCGACGATGAAATCGTTCCGGTCGAAGTGCCGCAGCGTAAAGGCGAGCCGAAGATATTCAAGCAGGATGAATGCCCGCAACCCACCAGCCTGGAACAACTGGCCAAGATGCGGCCCGCCTTCAAGAAAGACGGCGTGACCACTGCCGGCAATGCCTCCATTATCAGCGATGGTGCCGCAGCCGTGGTGGTGATGAGCCGGGAAAAAGCCGAAGCCTTGGGCTGTACCATTCTTGCCACCATCGGCGCCCAGGCCTCCTATGGCATTGACATGAAGTATGTCCTGGTTGCGCCGATTTGGGCAGTGCCTAAATGCGTGCAGAAGGAAGGCGTTTCTCTCGATGATATCGATCTCTACGAAATTAACGAGGCCTTCAGCGGTTCAACCGTGGCTGCGCTCAAAACCCTGAAGCTTGATCCTGCCAAGGTAAATGTCAATGGCGGCAGTGTAGCCCTTGGACACCCCATCGGCGCCAGTGGCTGTCGTTTGCTGGTAACCCTTGTGTACGAGATGGTGCGGCAGAACAAGAACCGCGGTCTGGTCTCGCTGTGCCTTGGCGGCGGCGAGGCAGTGGCCATGATTGTACGCCGCCAGTAAGTGCGGGGTACGTTAGTGAGTTAAAGCTTGAAGCAACACCAACGCCGATGCAGGCATAGACACCACAGGAGGTAACCACCAGCAGGCAGTACTGAACCATCCACACCCTCCAGACATGCTGTGAGGGAGATCATCCATCATCACCCGAGGAAGAAAGACGATGGCAAATGGCGTATTAAAACCACGGTGGGGTCAACCCCTTACCGGAATTGTCTCGCTGTTTTCATTTACCCTTATTGCGTGGGTTCTTTGGTATATCTTCAGTGATCCACGCGGCCCGGTCGGCTGGTTTCCCTATCCTTTTGTCATGTATCTGGCCATGATGATTCTGGTTGGTCTGTGGCAGCACATGCTGCTTGGCGATTGGCCCTTTCAGAATCTCGGGCAACCCCTGCGGGGCATTGTCCAAACCGTGGTCAACCTTGTCGTGGTTTGGTTTGTTATTGATATTCTTTTTTATCGTCTGCTCGGAACTGGCTTTAACTTTCTGAGCTACTACGGTCTGGAAGCGGCCAATGCCGCGGGCAAACTGCCGAAGGTGGCTGAAGCGGGTGCAACCGGCCTCTTTGCCCAAGTGGCAGTGGTTGGTTTTGTTCTCATTGGTTTTTTCACCTATCCGGTTTTCACCATCTTTTTTGGCAAATGGCCGGTCATGCCCTCTGATCTCAAACAACCCAACCGGGGTTTGGCGGAGATAGGCTGGGCCTCCTTGGTCACACTTTTCTGCTACGCTATTCTCATCGTCCCATTCTCTGGCCTTCTCTTTCCCGGCGCGGCCCTGAACCCGCCCTGGTGGGGAGCAATCGGCGGCACCCAGCATGTCCACTGGGTTTTTGGCTGGTGGGAATGGGCCATTGTAATTCTGTTCCTGACGCCAAACGTCTGGCGCATGAAACCCTGGAGCCTTATCGCTCTGCCGCAGCCATGGAAAGGCATTCTCAGTACGCTGATTACTTTTGTGGCTGCCTATGCCATTGCCCTTCTCTGCCGCAAGCTCATTCCCCTGTGGGTGCCTGTAGAAACCTTCCAGTTGCTGGAAGCGGCCAAGGGAGCGAGTGAAGTACAACGCTTCTACTGGATCCATTCAGCAGAAATCGCTGGTTTTACCCTGATTCCGTTTCTTATCTGGCACCACTATTTTGATGACTGGGCCCCCGGCACAAACGTAGACGCCTGGAGCGGCTTCTTCTTTCGCACCGCAGGTGTGCTCTTTTTTGCCGCGATTATTTACTGGGTGTATTATTACGCCAACTTTGGTCACTGGGCTTTGGGCAATCATCACATGACCGGTTGGGGCGAGCGTTTCTCACATGAAGAATCGCTGGTATGGAATTTCTGGTGGATCATTCCCCTGTTATGGAATGAATGGTTTTTTCATAAATGGCCATTTTACGTGCACGAGCACTGAACCATGCCCAGAGGAAAGGATAGACGCAGCTTGTTCAGTGCGGCCTCTCCCCTTTCCAGACAGCAACTTTTGCCCTCGAGGATGAACACATGGTACATGACAAACGAATAAGCCTGCAGCAAGCAGCTGAGGTCATCAAAAACAATGCCAGCCTGACCTTTTCGGGCTTCACGATCTGGCGGCGCCCCTTTGCTCTAGTGTATGAACTCATTCGCCAACAGCGCCGCGGCCTGCACCTAATTGAGGTCAACGGCGGCCCCCAGACTGAATTTCTGGTAGGTGCAGGTTGTGTGGATATCTGGGAATCCTGCTGGGTTGGCCATGAACTGTACGGCAAATACGGCGCCAACCTGTCCCGCAAGGCTGGCAAGAAGGAAATCCTGGTGGAGGATTACAGCCACGCGGAAATGATGTTCCGTTTTGCTGCTGCTGCCCAGGGCGCTCCCTATGCGGTCACGCAAACTTCTCTGGGCACTGATATCCATAACCTGGAATATGATACGCTTGGCAGGGCAGGCAAACGTGATGGCAAACGCATCGCCAAGCAGAAATATATCTTCACCGAGGACCCGTTCTTTGATGCCGGACGCCTGGTGATGATCCCGGCGGTCAAGGTCGACG
>CAZEIT010000271.1:0-3645 GCA_964512515.1 uncultured Desulfobulbus sp. | reverse complement strand
TGACGTGCAGGGCCTCGGTAAGCCAGAGTATGGCGATCAGGGTAAGCAGTGCCAAGCCTTTGCGAGCTTCAACATCGTAGGGCAACAAAGTGAAAACAAGGTACGCCAGTACAGCGGCCCCAGCAATGAGGCCAAGCCTGGGCAGGATGGATTTTTTTTCTGATTCTGCAGTTGGCTGCTCCTGGGCAATAATGTCGTCCGGAAGTTGGGCTGGTGGTACCATAATTTTTTCCTCACATGTTAAACGATTTGAGATAACGAAAACATCCTGTGCGGTAGGAAACCAGTCAACTTGGGCAAAAGTGTTCCTCTTCCTCAGAAACAAAAACGCTTTCACAAAATGTGCCAGCCGCTTTGATTTGGCATCTACGGGCGGACGTACAGCGCCAATGAGCTGCCAAAGAGAGGGCTTTTGCCGGTGTTATCGATAACCGAACCAGAGAATGCGTCAACTCACCACAAATCCTACAGGGTATAGACAAGGCCTTACCCCAGTTTCAGCTTTGCCATAGCACCAAAAAATCAGGCTATGGACAAGGTATTTTTTACATTATGGGCTTTTTTATCGAATTTGAGGCCGCAACGCAAAGAAACAGATGAGTTTTGTTGCTGTGGTACAAAGTGGTGTGACCAAACCCGCTGCTACCTTATAAAAATGCAGTCAGAACGGCCCGAAGAGCTCTCTGACCGCCTGATGATTTTTCAAAAGATCATATAAACCAAGGATATCCGAGCCAGAGCCCATAGTACCTATGGCCTGGGTCAATTGTTTGTACATATCAACAGACATGAATTTGACCAACTCGCCGCGCGCCATCATCATGGGCAAAATTCCGCGCCTATTAGAAAGAGCCTTTTGCAAGGGCGACTACTTATCCGCACAGGCCGCTATTGCTGCTTCCACCTCGGTAAAGGGAGTTTTGCCAGGCCGCAGGCAGCGCAGCCGGCCATGGTACAATCCTGCCACGGTGGAGCCGGCCCCGCCCGGCGTTGCCCCGCCATCAAGCACAAGACCTTCATGTCCTGAAAAGAGTGCTAAGGCCTGCTGTGCATTGATTGCGGATGCCTCTCCGGAACGGTTGGCGCTGGTCGCGGTCAGGGGGCCGCCAAAGGCCTGCAAGAGTCTCGCTGCCACCGGGTTGGGTGATTGTCTCAACCCGACCCCCCCGGTACCAGCTGACAAGTGATCAGACAAGGCGTTGACTGCGGGAAAAATGAGAGTTAGGGGGCCTGGCCAGAAGCGTTGCATCAAGGAGTGGTAAGGGGCGGGAATGTGTGCCGCCAAGAGGGGAATTTGAGACTGATCACGCACCAGTACCAGCACCGGTTTGACCTGCGGCCTCGCTTTCAGCAAGAACAGGCGCTCCAGGGCGGGCTCATTAAAAGGATCTACGGCCAAGCCATAATAAGTTTCCGTAGGAAAGGCTACGATGCCGCCAGAGCGCAAAAGACGCGCAGCCCGCTCCAGCGACTGCGCATTCACTGGCTCCAGCATAGCAGGCCCGGTGCTCACCACTTCAGTTTGTCATTCTTTGCAACAACCTCCTCCGCCATGGTCTTGGCATATTCTTCCAGCCGCTCGCGCAGCTTGGCATCATTTAAGGCCAGCATCCGCGCAGCAAAAACAGCGGCATTTTTCGCTCCAGGCGCGCCAATGCCCATGGTGGCGACCGGTACGCCTGGCGGCATCTGCACCGTGGAAAGCAGCGCATCAAGCCCGCCCAGGGATGAGGCATTGAGCGGCACGCCGACAACTGGCAGAGTGGTATGAGCGGCCAACACGCCTGCAAGGTGGGCCGCCATACCAGCACCCGCAATGATCACCTTGAGCCCGCGGCCCTGCGCCTCCCTGGCGTAGGCAGCGGCATGTTCCGGGGTTCTGTGCGCTGAAGTGACGGTAAGCTCAAAGCCGATCTGCATGGATTCAAGCCATTCCCCTGCGGCCCGCATCACCGGCAGATCCGAATCACTTCCCATGACAATCCCAACCACGGGTTTGATGGTGGCGTACAAACGGCAAAGCGCCCGGTAGCCAATATCCCGCCGGTACCAACTGCCTTCCCAGTGGATGAGATCAGCCGCGGCATAAGCAGCCTTTACCGCTTCCTGGATGGTATCGCCAATGGCAGTTACCCCAAGGACCCGGCCCCCATTGGTGACAACCTGTTCTTCCTCCCTGCGGGTGCCGGCGTGGAAGACCTCAACCTTGTCTATGGCGGCCGCCTGCCTGAGCCCGCTAATTGGCTTGCCGCGCTCGTATTCGCCCGGATATCCTTTGGCCGCCATGACCACGCATACCGATGGTCTGGGATCGATTTCAAGTTGCGCCTTGTCCAGGGTACCATCAATGCAGTGATTGCACAGCTCAACCAAGTCTGACTGTAAACGCATGAGCAGGGGTTGGCATTCAGGGTCGCCAAAGCGGCAGTTAAACTCAAGCACATGCACCTGCTCTTCACTAATCATCAGGCCAGCATACAGAATGCCGCTGTAGGGCCGCCCTTCCGAGGCCATGCCCTGCACCGCGGGCAGCATGATCTCATCCATCACCTTCTGCTTCATCTCCGGCGTGAGGACTGGGGCCGGTGAATAAGCGCCCATGCCGCCGGTGTTTGGCCCTGTATCGCCGTCGTAGGCGGCTTTATGATCCTGTGAAGAGGGCAGGGCCAGCACAGTTTTTCCATCAGTGAAGGCAAGAAAAGAGGCTTCTTCACCGCGCAGGCACTCTTCGATCACCAATTGGTCGCCCGCAGGACCAAATGCCTTATCGCGCATGATCAGTTCAATGGCCTGTTCAGCCTCAGCGCGGCTCTGGGCTATGATCACCCCTTTGCCGGCGGCCAGCCCATCTGCCTTGATCACACAGGGGAACTCCATGAAATCCAGGTAACGCTTGGCCGCCTCGATTTCTGAAAAAGCGCGGTAGCGAGCGCTGGGTATTTGATATTTTTTCAGAAAATCCTTGGTAAAAACCTTGCTTCCCTCTAGGATAGCGGCCTTTCTGTTCGGACCAAAAATACGCAGGCCAAGCTCCTGAAAGGCGTCAACAACGCCCTTGGTCAGCGGTTCTTCCGGGCCGACTATGGTTAGATCAATCTTTTCCTGCAGGGCGAACTCCACCAATGCTGGAATATTGCCAGCGGCAATGTCGACACAAGTGGCCAAATCGGCAATTCCGGCATTCCCTGGCGCACAAAATAGCTGATGGTGCGCATCGGATTGGCGTAATTTCCACACCAGGGCGTGCTCTCGCCCTCCTCCGCCTATCACTAGAATCTTCATTATTTTCCCATAACTCTATTTATCTTCAAATAGCGGCCTGGCAAAGAATGTGCCAACTTTGACCGGTCACCCGCCTGCACACGGTCAAGGCCGCCACAGCGCTGCGAGTCATTTCCCTTGACAGCAAAACAAAGAAATTGGTACCTTCGTTAAAAAATGAATGTTCATTCATTGGTTTTTGTAACCAATTGTCTTTCCATAATAAATGAAATCACCCGACAAGCATCGCAAGATTATTCTTGCAGCAACCAAGGTTTTTGCCAAAAAGGGCTTTTTCAATGCCCGCATTTCCGATATCGCCAAAGAAGCCAAGGTGGCAGACGGCACCATCTATCTGTACTTTGCCAACAAACTCGACATTCT
>CAZEIT010000270.1:0-3672 GCA_964512515.1 uncultured Desulfobulbus sp. | reverse complement strand
CTGCTGGAGCTGGTCGACGGATTCACCAAAAACGAACTGGATGAGCTGGCAGATCGGGAGCACAAGCTCAAGCTGCAAATCCAGGACGCTTTTTCCAATCTCCGCAAGGCCAAGACACTCGAAAAGGATTACAAGCGGCTCCAGCAAGAGCATCAAGAACTGGACCGGCAATGGAAGGCCCGAAGCGAGATTCAAGAGGATGCCCGCCAACACCAACTCCTCAAGGCCGAGGCACGTTACCTCGAAGGGCTTGCAGGAACACCAGGCAAGCAGTTCACCGACGTTGCCTCCCTGGCCGAGACAATCGCCGCATCGCACGTAGCATTTCAGGTTACAGATTCAGCTCACGCGGCTTGGTTTAGGCAATTCGACGATAAGGTAAAGGCCGCCAAGGAGTCGTTGGCCCGAACTATCCGCGATGCCGTCGAGCAATTCGAAGCCGCTGTCGAGGATCTTAAAACCAACGATCCGGCATGGAATGCGATCAGGGAGGAACTGGATCAGGCCGACGCCAAGTTCAGTGAAGCCTGCGCGGCTAAAGGTCTGACAACGGATGATGTTGGCCATCTTCAGGAAATCAATCAATCACGCACAAAGAAACAGCGGGAGATTGATGAAACCGGGGCTGAAATTCAGCGGCTAAAAGAAGCTGCGGGAGACACCGGTCTGCTCATGCAGCAGTTGCATCAGATCTGGCGAGATCAATTCCAGAAGCGCGTTGAAGCCGCCGAACGAGCCAATGAGCTCGCTGTACTAAACGAAGGCAGGCAGCGTTTTATCGAGGTCTCAGCAAAATACCAGCAAGATTATAAAAATTTCCGGGAGCTCTGGCAGAGCTTTGCGCCCTCTGATGGGCGGACGCGGCTAGGTAAAAATTGGGAAAGTTGTGGGGAGACGCTCTATACGCTGTTTACCGGACAGGAAGATGCTGAGTCGCCCTGGCAAGTTCTGGAAGAGCGTTTGTCTGTGGAGCAAGGTTCGACAGGGCCGGATTTCGGGTCGAACAGCCAAGAGCTGTTCCAGCACATTCAAGACAATCTTGAACGTTGGGAAACGCTGCGCTGCTCTCGGGTACAAGACACCGTCGACATGAAACTGTTTCGGGCAGATGGATCGACAGCAGGCAGCATCGCCGAAGGTTCCCTCTCTGACGGCCAGCGGAACACCGCCGCCCTCGCACTGTTGCTGGCGCAGGAAGGTGGGCCGTTGGTCATCGATCAGCCCGAGGATGAGTTGGACTCCAACTTTGTGTTCCGGGAGCTGATCCCCATGCTGCGCAAGGTCAAATCGAAGCGCCAACTCATCATGGCTACACACAACGCCAATCTGCCGGTAAACGGAGATGCCGAGCTGGTCTACGCCTTCGAAGCCCGAGACGGCAAAGGTGAAGCCCTTGCTTGCGGGGGGCTTGATCAGGCGTCTGTAACCAAGGCTGTTCTCGACATCATGGAAGGGACGGAAGAAGCATTCCGCCGTAGACGTGAGAAATACCATTTTTAGCAGGAGTTCGTCATGATTAAACATCTCAAAATGACCAATGTCGGACCGGCCGCAACCATGGAACTGGAGTTCGGCAAGCGCCTGAACCTGCTCACCGGCGATAACGGCCTGGGCAAGAGTTTCCTCTTGGATATTGCCTGGTGGGCCATGACGCGCAAATGGCCGGCGGAACTGAACGCCAGGTTGACCTCCGGCAAAGTGGCGCTCCCCAGCAACAAAAAACAGAAAGCGGAGATCGATTTCTCGTTTGCCGCGGCCTCCAAAACTAAGGAACACGCCAGCACCTTCGAACCAAGGAACCAGAACTGGACGGTCCCACATGGCCGCCCGGCAATACCCGGTTTGGTCTTTTACGCATTGGCCGACGGCAGCTTCGCTGTTTGGGATCCAGCGCGTAACTATTGGAAATCGAAAAACAACGAAGAAGGCACAGAACGTCCGCCAGCCTATGTATTCAGTCCCAAGGAAGTATGGGATGGGTTGCAGCGTGACGATGGAACATGGTTATGCAACGGCTTGATTCGTGATTGGGCCGGCTGGCAGAAGGAGAAAGGTCGGGCTTTTGCTTCGCTGACCGCCGTGTTGGACGTTCTGTCTCCGTCTCCTGAGGAAAAACTCCTTCCAGG
The DNA here is from genome assembly GCA_964512515.1 of uncultured Desulfobulbus sp. Classification (GTDB taxonomy): domain Bacteria; phylum Desulfobacterota; class Desulfobulbia; order Desulfobulbales; family Desulfobulbaceae; genus Desulfobulbus. The sequence continues at coordinate 1,546 of CAZEIT010000270.1, read as the reverse complement.
CGACTTAACCCGCATCAGTCTCGATGATGTGCGTGACATGCCCACATTGAAAATGCCCTATGGCCATGAGGTGGCGGTGGTACATGCCTCTTCCGGCATGCGCCGGATTATTTCCCTCGCCTATTTCCTGGTCTGGTGCTGGGAAGAGCACTTGAAGGCCAAGGAATTGCTGGGCGAGGAACCGGAATCCAAAACCGTTTTTCTGATCGACGAGGTTGAATCACACCTGCACCCAAAATGGCAGCGCACCGTGATTCCGGCCCTGATGAAAGTTATGGATCAATTGATGACCTCGTCGGATGTGCAGCTGATCGCCGTGACCCATTCGCCGCTGATCATGGCTTCGGTGGAGCCTCTTTTCGATGCACACAAGGACGCCTGGTTTGACCTGGATCTGGTCAATAACCAGGTTACCCTGACGCGGCGAAAATTTGTTCGGCAAGGAGATATTCGCGGGTGGTTGACCAGCGAGGCCTTTGACATGAAATCCGGCTATTCGATCGAGGCTGAAAGGGTTTTGGAAAAAGCCGCTCAAGCCTTGAGTGAAGCACATTTCGATGCCAAGCAGGCCAAAACCCTGGATCGACGACTGCGGGAGGTGTTGTCGGACACCGATCCGTTCTGGATACGCTGGCGCTTTGTGGCGGAAAAGAAGGGGTGGTTATCATGATTGTCGTTCTCGTAAAAAGCCACGAGAACGACGTCTCTTGCTTCGTAACAGGCTGTTTTTATAAACGTGTTGTTTCGGATTTTGACTTTTTACGGTGCCATCATGATTCATGTCGTTGCCCAGCCTGAGCCGGCCTCATTCGACAAGCAAGTGCGTCAGAAGGGTATTGCCTGGTTGCGGAAAAAAACGATCGCCCTTGACCAGCCGCTCCCACCCAAAACTCCCATCGAACCCTATTGGCGCCATTGTCTGGATGACATGCACGCAAGTTACAACGGCTGCTGTGCTTACCTGGCCGTCTTTTTCGAGCGGGTCACGGGTGGCGGGTCGGTCGATCATTTTATCGCCAAGTCCCAACGGGCGGACTTGGTCTACGAATGGAGCAATTACCGGCTTGCCTGCTCCAGGCTGAACAGCCGCAAAAGGGATTACGACGATGTGCTCGACCCCTTTGAGGTTGAAACCGGCTGGTTCCGTTTGGAACTGGTGAGTGGAAGGATTTATCCCTGCCCTGATTTAGGTGCAGAACTGCAAGACCAAGTCGCCGCTACCATCGAGCGTTTGGGACTCGATGATCCTGGAAATCGGGAGATTAGAGCACGGCATTTTCAAAATTATTGCGAGAGAGGGTATCCAGAGGAGTACTTGCGCACCTATTCCCCGTTTGTCTGGTGGGAAGCCCAACGGCAGGGGTTGCTATGAAGGTGCTGGAACAGCTCCTGAAAGCGGTCCGTAATGCCGCCACTTTCAATCCAGAGGTCCAGGTCGCCCCGGCCTGCATACTCTGGCCGGATCGCGACCGTCAGTGGGAAGCCGCCCTGCCCGTTCTTCAGGCCGAACTGCCTGAACTCATGATCCTGGGCGATTTTGCGCCGG
>CAZEIT010000269.1:0-3674 GCA_964512515.1 uncultured Desulfobulbus sp. | reverse complement strand
GGTGGGTGAGGATATTGTTGCCACCGAACTGCTCTTCCCCACTGGGCATCAGCTCCAGCCTTCGGATATAGGCGCGCTGCTCACCGGCGGTTGCGCCACGCTCAGGGTGCGCAAAAAGCCCAGGGTAGTGATCATCCCTACCGGCAACGAACTGGTTGAGCTTAAAGAAGATCTGGAGGGAATTCCGGCCGGTAAGATTATTGAATCCAACTCGGCAGTTCTTGCCTGCATGGCTGAAGAGGCCGGAGCGGAAGTGCAGGTAAGCCCCATTGTGGCCGATGATTTTGAGATTATTAAAGCGCACTTGCTTACGATATTGGATGCGGGTGCTGATCTGGTGATCATCAATGCGGGTTCTTCCGCTGGCAGTGCCGATTACACAGTGCGGATCGTGGAAGAACTTGGCGAGGTGCTGGTGCATGGGGTCACGATCATGCCCGGCAAGCCCACCATTTTGGCTGCGGTGCAGGATAAGCCTGTTGTCGGCCTGCCAGGCTATCCAGTCTCGGCTATTATCGCCATGGAGCAGTTTGTTGTTCCCCTGCTGGCCAGGATGCAGGGCTTGACCGTATCCCAGCCGCAGACCGTTACCGCGCAACTGGCCAAGGATGTGCCATCTTCAGCAGGGATCGAAGAATTCAGGCGCATGGTTCTGGGTCGAATCGGCGAGCAGTTTGTGGCCGTGCCGCTTAAAAAAGGTGCTGGTGCCATTACCACCCTGACCAAGGCCAACGGCATGTTCCGTATCCCTGCAGCCTTTGAGGGCGAGAAACAGGGGCGAATGGTTGCTATAGAACTGGTGGCGCCGCAAGCTGAGGTGGAACGGACCATCCTCTGCACCGGCAGCCATGATCTCACCCTTGATCTGCTCAACGATTACCTGCGCCGGCAAGACCCGGCCTACCCGCTGGCCTCCACCCATGTGGGCAGTCTGGGCGGCATTATGGCCATTAAAGAGGGCATGTGCCACCTTGCCGGTTCCCATCTGCTCGACCCGGCGGATGGCTCCTACAATACCAGCTATATCCGCAAGTATTTGCCGGGCAAGGGTATCCGCATTATCACCTTGGTGCACCGCGAGCAGGGCTTTATTGTCCCCAAGGGCAACCCCAGGAAGATCAGCGGCATTCATGATCTTTTTGCCGATAATTTCACCTTCATCAACCGGCAGGCCGGTTCAGGCACGCGGGTGCTGCTAGATTACGAACTTAGCCGCCACGGGCTCACTGCAGACGGTATTGCCGGCTACAATCAGGATGAATACACCCACATGGCCGTGGCGGTGGCAGTGCTTTCCGGCAAGGCAGACACAGGTCTTGGTATCAAGAGCGCGGCCAATGCCCTGGGGCTTGATTTTGTGCCGCTGGTGGAAGAGCGCTACGATCTGCTCATTCCGGGTGATTTCTTTGAGACACCGATGATTCAGGCTATTTTGCAGATCATCAATACTGCATCTTTTCAACAGACTGTGGAACAGTTAGGGGGTTACTCTACCCGTGATACTGGTAAAGAGGTGCTGATGCCGTAATTCCCGTTCCATATCAAAACGCTATTTATGTTGGTATCGGAAAATGTTCGTAGAGGATGTACCTCTCTATACGCCTGCGTCGTATTTGTCTCGCCTCCTTGAGACATATCTTTGGTCTGGAACTGGAATAAGCTGACAAAAAGACGGGCAGGGACAGTCAGACAATGAGTTGAAAATCACAGGACTTCAGGTCGATCTGCATACATTTGTTGTGCAGCGGTGAAGGCAGCTTGAGCAGCAGCTTGACTGCTTCGCAGACTTCAAGACTTGCCAGCACGGCTACGGTGAAGGCAAGGATGGATGGGCTCTGGCGAGGCTGTGGCGTGGCTTGGTGCGGATAGAGCTGAGTGATCAGGTTTGTGCCGGGCAGTTGCACGCCCACCTGTCCGTACCAGCCATGCACCGCCGCATGCACCAGTGGCAGATGCCGGTCCAGACAGAGTTGGGCCAGATCAAGCCTGGCTGGGATTTCATCCAGACAGTCGATAACAACATCAACCTGCAGAGCATCCTCTGCAGCGAGGCGAAAATCCTGCGGATAGGAACGAACTGCACTAAGAGGATTGATCTTTCTTGCCCGCCTGACCGCCATCTCCGCCTTGTTAAGGCCCAGGGTTGCCTGCAGGGCATATAGCTGCCGGTTGCAGTTGCTGGCGGAAAAGACGTCCGGATCACAAACGTGCAGGCGGCCCAGGCCGATGCGCACCAATTCCTCGACCACGTAGCCGCCAAGGCCGCCGCAGCCGATTACGGCGGCGCTGCTTTTCTGTATGGTTGCTTGTTGCGCCGCGGTGAGCGCGCCAAGGTTTCGGGTAAAAAGTTCATCAGTTGTAGGCATCAGCAGGCATAGTGTTCGTTTTGTGTGCGGAAAATGAACCGTACTCTGTCTACTTTTAGCCGACTGGAGAGGCTTCTTCAACAGGCACACACGATTTCAACCACGGTACCACTTTTTATGCTGCCATATCCAGCCCCCCCTTTGTTGACGATGACACTACCCGGCAAAAAGGCGGAAGTCTTTGCCTCCCTGCTCCAGCACGGCATTCTGTACCCGGTTGAGCAGCCAGTGGCCCTGGGTGATTTTTTGCTTTCCTTGCCGGGATTTTCGCAGGAATATTTGGAGCAGTGTGTGCAGACTATCTTTATCAATGGCGCTGCGGCCGACAGTTTTGACGCAGTTCTTGCGCCGGGCAGTATCGTGGCGCTGTCCGCTGCCATGCCAGGGCTTGCCGGGGCGATTTTCAGGCGCCAGGGTTTGCACAGCTCCTTGCGTAGTCAGGTTGCGAGCACCAGGGCAGTCGCTGCAGAGGGGGCTGGTTTCATCAAGGTTAAATTTTTCAACCACATAGCCATTGATCGAGCCTGTGATGTGTTAAGCCGTGGGGCATTGGTTGAAGGCAGGGCCTGGCATGATTTTGCAGCAAGACGGGCAGATATTTTCCAGGCGCCGACAACATTGATCTTGAACCAGGAAGCCATTGAATATAAACGTTTGCTCCAAGAAGTGGATAAATATCCCATGATCAATCTGCAGATCCAAGGGTGAAGGAGGAGTTATCAATTCTCTTGAAGGCACGCGTACTTCTTTGCGATTGACAAAAAATTACGGTTACGAATATATATCTGTTACCTGGGAAATGTGAGCTTTGGCTTTGCCATCAAAAAGCAAGGGTCAGGATACTGTGCAACGCCTGATACTGGAGCCGTTCAGTACACCATCACACCTACTGAAAGGAGGCAGCATATGAAAAAACTTTATTTAATTCTGTTCTTTCTGCTTTTCTTTGCTACCGCAGCATTTGCCAAGGTAAACATCAATACGGCAACGGCCCAGGAACTGACCGCCTTGCCAGGTATTGGCCCGGCCAAGGCTGAAGCCATCATCAAACATCGCGAGGCGAACGGGCCTTTCAAAACCGTGGATGAACTCAATGACGTTAAGGGGATTGGCAACAAGATCCTGGAAAACATCAAAAATGAGGTAACGGTTGATAAATAACCTTTGATAGCTGAATAGAACATACGGCCTCAGCATTCCTGGAGTATCGTTGCATAGAGGGCCTTTGCGTACACCGGCAAGAGTAAGGCGTGCGCAAAGGCTTTTTTTCAGCATTGTCCGGTTAGGTTTTTGCATGAACAATTTCCT
>CAZEIT010000268.1:0-3676 GCA_964512515.1 uncultured Desulfobulbus sp. | reverse complement strand
ACACAGTGAAGGTCTTGTTGGAGTACGTCAACAGATCACCCATAACCTCAGCCGTTAGGCGAGAGAGGTCTTGTTGCGATTCACCAACTCGGTACGCGGTGTGCGGGGCTTTGGCCGTGACCGCATCAAAGATGGCTGCATCCACGCTGATGCGCCTGCCCAACTGGGTGATACTACCTACGCCAACAAAATCAGCACCAGCGGCTTGGGCCGCTGCTTCCAAGGCTGCGCGCGGAGGTGGCCAGGCATCTGCATAGTTTATGTAACGTCCAGCCTCTGCACGGGATAGCATGCTCATCCCCTTGGTCTTGGCCTCCAGCTCAAGTGCCTTGTCAGCCGCGTCCGTCAGTTGGTCTGGCTCACTGGCGTTGATTTTAAAGGGCAGAAAGACCGTATTGCGTTCCAGAGCCTGGGCAGGTGTCGCCTGACTGAGCAGGCACCATGTAAAGACCAGGGCAAACATCAGAAGATGAACACGGAGGAGCCGGGTGGCAAACAGAAGTTGTGGCATGGTCTAGTCCTTTTTGAGCATCTTTCAATAAGAGCAATGCGTTGGTCGTACGTTGGACGGCGGGAAGTTGGCGGAATTCAGACTGTCCGGAAGAAAATATATATCATTTCAGTTTGGCATTATGACATGTTCCCCCTATTTTGCAAGAAATTATAGGCGCTCAAAAACATGGCCGACGCCGGTCTTTGCAGGGGATTGACCAACAATAATGCAAATTGACATCTAATGAATTTATTGTTAGAAAAGCCACTCTGGTGCGTTCCGCATGCCAGAATCACGATGGCCAAGTGGGTAACATTCAAAAGACTTTTCCCAGGAGGAACACATGAAAAAAATTGCAGGTTGGACGGCGGCTCTGTGCCTTTTGCTTGCACCGGGTGCCTTTGCTGCCGACACGGTAAAAATCGGCCTGATGGGCCCGATGACCGGTTCCTGGGCCAGTGAAGGCCAGGAAATGAAGCAGGTGCTGGATTTGCTTGCCGACCAGTACAATCAGCAGGGCGGCGTGCTGGGCAAGAAAATTGAAATTCTGACCGAGGATGACGGCGGCGATCCGCGTACGGCCTCTCTGGCCGCCAATCGCCTGGCAACCCGCAATATCGTTGCAGTGGTTGGCACCTACGGTTCTTCCATCACCGAAGCCTCGCAGAATATCTATGATGAGGCAGGCATTGTCCAGGTTGCCAATGGCTCCACCGCTATCCGTCTTTCGGAAAAAGGCCTGAAGAATTTTTTTAGAACCTGTCCCCGTGATGACGAGCAGGGCAAGGTCGCTACCAGCACAATCCAGAAGCTCGGTGCAAAAAAAGTGGCCATCCTGCACGACAACACCTCTTACGCCAAGGGACTTGCCGAAGAGAGCCGGGCCAATCTGAAGGCCGCCAAGGTTGAGGTGGTCTTTTTTGATGCCCTTACCCCTGGTGAGCGCGATTACAACGCCATCCTCACCAAGCTGAAAGCTGCAAATCCGGACTTCGTCTTCTTTACCGGCTATTATCCGGAAGCAGGCCTTCTGTTGCGCCAGAAAAAGGAAATGGGCTGGAACGTGCCTTTCATGGGGGGTGATGCCGTCAATAATCCGGCCTTGGTGGAAACCGCCGGTGCTGCCGCAGCCGAGGGCTTCTATTTCCTCAGCCCGCCGCTGCCGAAAGACTTGGACACCCCGGATGCGAAGACCTTTGTCGATGCCTTCACCAAGAAATATGGCAATGAACCCAAGTCGATTTATCCTGTGCTTGCGGGTGACGGCTTCCGTGTGATTGTCGAGGCCATCAAGGCTACAGAGTCAACGGATGCAGAGAAGATTTCTGCATACCTGAAGTCCGCTTTGAAAGATTATCCCGGTCTGACCGGCACACTGGCCTTTGACGACAAGGGCGACCGCGTTGGCGAAGTGTACCGTGTGTACAAGGTAGACGATAAGGGACAATTCATTTTGGAGCCCTAAGCAGGCATGATGTGATCCCAGGGGTCTCCGGTCACACCGGCGACCCCTGGAGTTTCTGGAGTCTTCATGGAACAGTTTTTTCAGCAGTTGACCAATGGCCTGGCTGTCGGTGGCATTTATGCGCTGATCGCACTGGGCTACACCATGGTGTACGGTGTTTTAAAGCTCATTAACTTCGCCCATGGCGACCTTTTCACCATCGGTGCCTATCTTGGCCTGACCCTTCTGACCTCACTTGCGCTTAACGACTATGTCGGCGGTTTCTTGGGCCTGTTTATTCTGGGAGTCATGGTCATGGGCCTGGTGGGGATCATCGGTATCCTGTTGGAACGCATTGCCTACCGTCCCCTGCGGCAGTCGCCCCGGCTTTCCGCTGTTGTTTCCGCCCTGGGTGCCTCGATCTTCTTTCAGAACGCGGTTATGCTCATTTATGGGGCGAAGTTCTATGTCTACCCCCAGGACCTGCTCCCCGTGGTGCCGGTCAACATCTTTGGCCTCTCCATTCCGCTCATGCGCATCATCATCCTTCTGGCTTCTGTAGTGATGATGATCGCCCTGTATCTCTTTGTGCAGAAGACAAAGATCGGCACAGCTATTCGTGCTGCGGCCATTGATCAGGGCGCGGCCCGGCTGATGGGTATTGATGTTAATTTCGTCATCATGATCGTGTTCTTCATCGGCCCTGCCCTTGGTGGCGCAGCCGGGCTGATGGTGGGTGTCTATTATGGGCAGATCAACTTTACCATGGGCTGGATCTACGGACTTAAAGCCTTTACCGCAGCGATACTGGGTGGTATCGGCAACATTCCCGGTGCCATGGTCGGAGGCTTGCTGCTTGGTGTTATTGAGGCATTGGGGGCTGCCTATATCTCCATCGCCTGGAAGGACGCCATTGCTTTTTTTGTGCTGATTCTCATCCTGATCGTACGTCCCACCGGGCTTCTCGGAGAACGGGTGGCTGAGAAAATATGAAACATGCGACCTGGCCAGGTTATCTGATTTTTTTTGCGCTGCTTGCCGCTGCCCCACTGGTGCTTGATCGCTACTGGGTGGATGTGCTCAACAGCGTTGGCTTGTATCTTATTCTTGCCTTGAGCCTGAATATTATTTTGGGCTATGCCGGTATGTTCCACATGGGACATGCTGCCTTTTACGCCATTGGCGCCTATACCACCGCCATCATCAACACCCGCTACGGAGTGCCTGTTCTCTGGGCCCTGCCGGTGAGCGGTGTGGCAGCAGCACTTTTTGCCCTGGTGGTGGCAAGGCCCATCATCCACCTGCGCGGCGACTACCTGCTCATCGTTACCATCGGTATGGTGGAAATTGTGCGTATTGCTCTTATCAACGATGTTTTTGGGCTTACCGGTGGGGCAAACGGCATCTTTGGCATCTCCAGGCCCGAGTTGTTCGGGTTCAGGATTACCCAGCCAATGCATTTTTTCTATTTGATCTGGTTTTTTGCCGCGATCACGGTGCTGCTTTTTTCCCTGTTGGAAAATTCCCGCTTTGGCCGGGCCTTGAAGTTTCTGAAGGAGGATGAGGTCGCAGCGGAAGGCAGCGGCATCAACACCGCCCGTTACAAGCTTGCGGCCTTTATCCTGGGCGCTGGCTGGGCTGGCATGTGCGGCACTCTCTTTGCCGCAAAGATGACCATCATCTCGCCGGAGTCCTTTAACTTCTGGGAATCGGTCGTGCTTTTTATGATCGTTATCCTG
>CAZEIT010000267.1:0-3697 GCA_964512515.1 uncultured Desulfobulbus sp. | reverse complement strand
CGCTCCAACTTGACCTTGCCCGTTTAAAAGAGCGCTCTGTCGAAGACCAGCGGGTGCGAATTCTGCATATTTCTTTTGTAGTGGGCTGGCATGAAATGGCCCTGCCCATCCACGCCATGCAGGAAATCGGCGATATGCCCGTCATTACACCTCTGCCGCATCTGCCGCCCTGGATTAAGGGCATTGTGCAGATTCGTGGAGAAATTCTCTCGGTGGTTGATTTTCAGCTTCTCTTTCATTTGCGGGAAGAGAGAAGACGTTTTTTTAAACAGCCGTACATCCTTTTTAAGGAAAACGACTTGCAGTTTTGCCTTTTGGCTAACCGGATTACTGGCATCCTCAATCTTGATGAACAGCATGATCGCCTGGAAAGCTGCTCCCAGGAAGAGCAGAGTTCCTGCGCGGAAATGTTGGCCTTCATCAAGGGAGTCTTGGTGCAGGATGGTCGCCGGATTTTTATTTTGGACAGCCAATCCCTGGGGATTGCCGAGAAAATCCGGCAGTGGCGCTAGGCGACAGGCAAAAGTCATGAGCAAGGCAATGTGTGAGCAGAGCGGAGAATAAACCGATGGCGCAGCAGGACGAAATCTATATCGGCTTTGTCGATGAAGTGGACAGCTATATTCCCGTTATCCGTAATGGTATCGGTGAATTACGGGTTCATCCCGACAACAGGCCAGTTTTGAATGAAATCCATCGTCTAGTGCACATCATCCGGGGTGCGTCTGGCATGCTGGGTATGGACGGGCTTTCGCAACTGGCCAAAAGCCTGGAGAGAGCGCTGGAACATGTGCAGAAAAAAGAGATGACCCTGAGCTCCGCCGTGTTCAGCGCCATGAACCAGACTGTCACCACCTTTGAACACTACAACCGCCTTATCCGTGCTGGAGAGCCACTGGATGATGCTGGTCTTCAAGCGACGGTGGAGCGGATTTGTGCCCATATCGAGGCCATTCCGGTGGTGCCGCGCCAGGAGAAAACGCCTGTCGAGCCGGTTGCAACCGGAGAAGGAGGCCTGGATATTGATCTGGATGAAGAACTGCTCGCCTCGTTCAACGAGGAAGCGGATGAGCACTTTGACGAGATCAGCCGCTCCATGCTCAAACTCTACGAACTGGTGGACACTACAAAGCCGGTAGAAGCAGAGATCAGCGAGCTGGTGCGCAGTATCCGCCGCTCTGTGCATACGGTCAAAGGGGCTTCAGCGGTTCTTGGTATGCAGCATATCGCCGATGTTGGTCATCGCATCGAGGATGTGCTCGACTGGCTCTATGAATCTGCCGAAACAATCGAGCCTGATTTGCTTGAGGTGTTGGGACAGCTGCTGGATCAACTGGAAAATATGGTGCGCAGTCCGGGTAACTATGACGCCGGCTTGATGGAAGAGGGTATGGCCTGGCTGCAGGAACGCATTGCTGTCCTGCCCGTGAAGGAAGGCGGCGGTTCATTATTTCAAGAAGAAAATCTTTTTCAGGAAGAAAGCCTTGGTAATGAGGGCGTAGCCCCATTTTCCACCTCGCTCTTCAGCGAGGAAGAACAGCAGATGCTGCGTGAAGGCTTCATGGAAGAGGCGGATGAGCATCTGCAGGAGCTGAGCCGCTCCCTGCAGAACCTGGAAGGCCGGGTTGCAGAATCAGCCCCCATGGATGCGCAGCACAGGGAAGATGTCCGCACCATCCGTCGGGCAGTGCATACCATCAAGGGCGCCTCTGCTGTTATTGGCATGAATGATATCTCCAGCTACGCCCATAAGGTGGAGGATTTCCTTGATTGGTTGTTTGAAGAGGCGCAGGAAATCGATCCAGCCACAGTGGCGCTTCTGGCAGAGTCCCTGGATCTGTTGAGCGGTATTGTAGAAGATTCAGCTTCGGTTGATGAGAGCCGAAAGCAGGCGATCTTTATCCGTCTTCTTGATGCCAGTCAGGCAAAGGATGCGGCCACAGGGCTAAGACAAGAAGAACAAGAAGAACAAGAAGAGGTTCTGGGCGCAGAAATAGAAGAGAGCGCAGCAGACCCTGCGGCATTGCCGCAAAAGGCTCTGGTTGAGGTAGAAGCGACATTGCTGGCGCAAGAAGCGGAATTTGCCCTGGAGTCGGATTCCCTGTTCCTTGCCGGCGAGGAAGGAGATGCGGCCGCGCTTGAAGACCTGTTTATGGTTGAACCGGAATTCGCGATAGACCCTTCAGAATTGTCTAGTCAGGAACTGGCTGCGTTGCGGCAGAACTTTGTCGACGAGGCCGAAATTTATCTGGAAGATCTGCACCAGTCCATGCAATTGCTGGAGAGCAGTGTCTCTGCAGAGGCGCCCCTGAGCAAGGATGCGGCCGAAGAACTTGTCAAGATGCGGACCCATGTGCTTGAGTTGCGCAAGGGGGCTTTGGCTCTGGGTAATGGCGATGTCAGCGCCTACGCCCGCATGGTTGCTGATTTTCTCCAGTGGATGCATGATGATGCCACCCTAGCCAGCCCCGCCTTGATGAATATCCTGGGCGATACCATCGACGTGCTGGCTCAGTTGGTGGAAAACCCGGATATGGTTAGCTGGGACAGGGTTGAAGGCGTTTGCCAAAACCTGGATGCAGCTAAAGAGGTTACCTCCAGAAGCGATGCGCCTGTTCCGCAAGGTGAAGGAATGCAGGCCGGAGCTGATTCCCTTGCTTTGACGGCCATTGAGACGGAAGCTTATAGGTCTAGCGCGGTATCTGCGCAAGGACCTGCTGCACAGCCAGAAACAGATTCAGTCAACCAACAGGCAGGCGACTCCACTGTTTCTACGGTGAAAGGGCACAGGCCATCAGCCGCCACCCCCATGCCGGCCGCCTCTGCGGCGGATGCTGCCAAAACCATTCGTATTCATCAGAGCCAGCTTGATAGCCTCATCAACCTGGCCAATGAGCTTCTGGTTGGCGTCAGTGGTTTTGACCAGAATATGGGCCTCTTTGAAATGGCCCTGCAGGAGCTTGATTTAACGGTACGCAGGCTCAAGGACATCGCCTTGGAGCTGGAGACCAAATTTGAGGTCAAGGCCCTTGACCAGCTCTCTTTCCATTTTGACCGCATTGAAGAGGCACGCAAGGGCATAGAGATCGATGCAGGCTTTGCCGAATTCGACGCCATGGAGTTGGACCGTTACACCCAGTTGAACCTGATCATCCGCTCGCTCAATGAATCGACCATCGACGTGGCGGCCATCCAGGCCAACATGGAGGGCATCCACAGTGGCTTGGGTGGTGATATCAACCGTCAGCACCGGGTAGTGCGCGAATTGCAAGTGCAGATGATGCGCGCCCGCCTGAGCCCCATGTCCATCCTCACGCCGAGACTGAGCCGCACCATGCGCGATGTTGCCTCAAAATTGAATAAACAGGTGCGGCTGGTCATGGAAGGAGACTCGGTTGAGTTGGACCGAGTCATCTGGGAGAAATTGGCAGATCCCTTTATGCATCTGGTCCGCAACTCGGTGAACCACGGCATTGAGGCACAGGATGAACGGACGAGGGCCAATAAGCCCCCCATTGCCACCATTCGTATATCTGGCCAGCGCCAAGGCAATCATGTGGTGGTGCGCTTTAGTGATGACGGCAAAGGCATGAACCTGGACGCTATTCGTAACCGTGCCCGACAGAATTTTGGTGACGCCGTTGACAGGATGGATGAGCGGCAACTCATTGATCTGATCTTTACTCCCGGATTCAGC
>CAZEIT010000266.1:0-3699 GCA_964512515.1 uncultured Desulfobulbus sp. | reverse complement strand
GTTGCTCTTGTGGTGATAGGGAGAGAACTTCTGTCGTTCCATGGCTTGCCTCGTGGTTAGGGGGGAGAGGAAGAGCTTTACCCTCCACAAAGCAAAATGAATGCCAGCTCTTGGCAAGGAGATGGGCGCCAGGCTGAACTTATGGTCAACAGCTTAATTTTGTGACCGAAATTTAATGTGTCTGTATTCGCATTAAGGATATATGGAGGTTTGCACAGGAATGATACTGTTCTTTATGGCTTAAAATGTGGCATTATTCCGAAATGATGCCTTGATATGCGCCATGCGCAGGAATGGCTTCGCGGAGACGACGGGTTTGCGCAGGGTTTCATCTTTTCTTACGTAATTATCTGTAATAACGATATAATAAGAATTGAGTAATGCTCAGGACATGTGCTGTCACGAAACCATGTGGCGGGTTTTTGGCGTCTTTTCCGTTATAGATCGGCGTAATTTGCAATGACGGCTTTTCCGGTTACTTGAGCCTGTGCCGCAGATGTTGGACTTGTTCCTGGATTCAATCGAGAGTGCGATAATAAAATTTTTGTAATTATTCGTTTTTTCGTTATAAATCATAGGCGTTTATCTTAATTTACCATCTTAAATGTATACCTTATATTGCTCTTATACATGTAAACTCCTCTTGACATTGTCGTGGATAAATAAGTATGAAATCATGGCAGAGAACAGGTCGTCTCAGTGCCGTTTTTCCGGCTCTGAACGTCTGGGCAGCCAGGAGTCTGGGGTTCCTGGTGGAGCAGGTTAGGTCAACGCGTTTGCGTAGCGCGTGACAGGCAGGATACATTGTCCGGCTGCGTGACGCAGGGAGCTGAGACAAGCCCTGAGGGCTGGAAGGAGTATGGTCATGGAAACGGAAACCGTGGCATTTGTCGTCATCTGGCTGGCATGTGCATCCCTGCACACCCTGTTCGATTTGAAAATCAAGCCAGTGCTTGATGCCTTGCTTGATGAGAGTGATTTGCGGTGATCAGAGGCCAGGCAACTGGCTCTTGGTCACCGTTTTTTTAGTTATTTTTTGAGGAGGCCTGAAGTATGTCCGTACAAACAGCAGATGTCATCTCCCATGGCGGGGGACTGGTCATTACTCCATCAAGCGCCTACAAGAGGGTCCTGTGGGGTTTTGGCATTTTCACCTTTATTGGCATTTTGTTTGGCCTGCATTCCATGCTGGCGGGCCATGAACACACTTTCGGTGTCACCAGGGAGGTGCCATGGGGAGTGGTGTTGGCAGCCTATGTCTTTTTTGTGGTCACCTCCACCGGCTTGTGTCTGGTCTCGTCCATTGGCCATGTCTTTGGCTATGAAGCCTTCAAGCCCATTGCCAAGCGCTCGGTCTTTCTGGCCATTGCCACCATTGTTTCTGGTTTTCTGGTCATTTTCTTTGAAATCGAGAATCCGTGGCGCATGGCGATCTACAACGTCATTTCACCCAACCTCAGCTCCAACATCTGGTGGATGGGTACCCTTTACGGCGCGTATCTGTTTTTTATGCTGATTGAGTTCGCGCTGTTGCAGGCAGGGCGCCATAAAGCAGCCGGGATGAGCGGTTTACTGGGGGTGGTTTCCGGTGTGGCGGCACACTCCAACTTGGGAGCGGTATTTGGTCTGCTCAATGGCCGCGAATACTGGCATGGGCCCTATCTGCCCATCTATTTCATCGTATCAGCGATGATGTCTGGTTGCGCCACCATCATCTTCTTTCACTGGCTGGCCTATCGCATCAATGGCTGGAAGATGAGCGAGAAGCTGCAGGAATCCCTGCGGGCGGTGGGCAAGTTGGGCGCGCTCCTCTACATCACTATTATTTTCTTCACCACCTGGAAGATGATCTCCGGTATTGCCGGCAAGGTGCCTGGCAAGTACGAGGCCATCATGGCGGTTATCAACGGGCCCTATGCACAGCATTTCTGGTTTGGCGAGATATTCCTCGGACTGGTCGCGCCTTTGATCATCATTCTGGCGGTGCGGGCGCGGCATATCGGTGCCATGGCTTTTGGCTCATTGCTGAGCATTATCGGTATCTTCATCATGCGCTACGATCTGCTCCTGGTCGGTCAGATCATTCCTGGCTTCCACAGCATGAATCTGGAAGGGGTACCGAGCATTCTGCCCTACAGTGCCTCGCTGCATGAGTGGATGATCACCTTCGCAGGCTTTACCTTCTGTGCCGTCCTCTTCATGCTGGGTGAACGTTTTTTCCGCGGTCACCTCTCTGAAGACCACTGATTGCCCTATTGAGCAAGGGGAGAAACGGGTAAGGTTTCTCCCCGGCTTCAGCCTTCAACTTTCTTTTTGTTTATCTTCCCCTGTCTTTCTCCTTGTTTTGCCCGCCGCCTGAGCGTTTTTATGTGCTGCTGTGCTCTTTTCCTCCTGCTTGTGCAAGGCATAGCCGGCAATTTTCCTGCGCAGGGTATCGCGTGAAATGCCCAATTCCTGACTGGTGGCATTGCGGTGGCCCTGGTTGCGGGCAAGGCAGGTCAAAATGGCCTGTTTCTCGATTTCAGCAAGCGTTCTGTTCTGGCTGGAAGACCCTGATTCAGCTCCTGTATGCAGTCTTTGTCCGGCAAAAGGCTCGGGCAGGTGCTGCGGCTGGATATAGCCGCCTCCACAAAGGATAAACGCAAACTCGATGATGTTCTCCAGCTCACGGATATTGCCAGGGTAGTGGTGGCGCATGAGCAGGGCCAGGGATTCGTTGTCCAGGCCTGCGATATCCTTCCCTTGCTGCACGTTGAATTTGTTGATGAAATGCTCAACAAGCAGGTTGATGTCTCCCTTGCGTTCCCGCAGAGGCGGCAGGGCGATGTTGACCACATTCAAGCGGTAAAAAAGATCTCCCCGGAATGAGCCTGCCTGCACCAGGGACTGCAGATCGCGGTTGGTGGCGGAGATGATGCGCACATCGGCATGAACCGAGGTATTGGACCCCAGCGGTTCGTAGGCTTTTTCCTGCAGCACGCGCAGCAGCTTCGCCTGCACACTGCCGGGTAACTCGCCAATTTCATCCAGCAAGATGGTGCCACCCTCGGCAGCGGCAAAGCGGCCTATCCTGTCTTTTTTTGCGTCGGTGAAAGCGCCTGCCTTGTAACCGAACAGCTCGGATTCAAGCAGGGTTTCGGGTAGGGCCGCGCAGTTGACCACCACAAAGGGTTTGTCGTTGCGTTCACTGTTGCTGTGGAGGGCCCGTGCCACCACTTCCTTGCCGGTACCGCTTTCACCGGTGATAAGAACAGTACTGTTGCTGCGGGCTACGTCCGGCAGGATGGCGAAGATCCGCTGCATGCCGGCAGATTTGGAAACAATGGCATCAAAGGTGTAGCGCTGGTGCAGTTCTGCCCGCAGGGCATTAATGGCGCTCAGATCACGAAAGGTTTCTACTCCGCCGATAATGGCTCCGTCATGGTCGACCAGGGGGGAGGCGCTGATGCTGATGGGTACCTTTTTGCCGGCGCTGTTACGGATGGTGATGGCGCGGTTAGCCACAGCCTCGCCAGTATAGAGCGATTCAGCGATGGCGCAATTGTTGCCGCAGATGGAGGAGTGGAAAATGTCGGCACAGGATTTGCCGATGGCATCAGCCTGACGCCAGCCGGTAATCTCCTCGGCAGCACGATTGAAGGAGGTGATTTTCCAGTTTTTGTCCACCGTGAACACACCATCGGAAATGCTCTCAAGAAT
>CAZEIT010000265.1:0-3705 GCA_964512515.1 uncultured Desulfobulbus sp. | reverse complement strand
GCCACCTGGATCATGTTTGCGGCAATGGCCCGGTACAAAAGGCTACCGGCGCGCAGATTGTCATGCATGAAGCGGATATTGCCTATTTTGGTGACCCGTCCATCAGACGCTATTTTTCCGGGTTAGGCCTGGCCGAATCACCACCTGCGGATGTGGCGGTGCAGGAAGGGGACACCATAGCCATTGGCCAGGAATCGCTACAGGTCTTGCATACTCCGGGCCACACGCCTGGCGGCATGTGTCTCTATAGCGCGCCCCACTGTTTCACCGGCGATACCCTTTTTGCCGGGGCCGTGGGCCGCACCGACTTTCCCAAGGGTTCCATGCAGCAGCTTGTTGACAGTATCCGCACTAAACTGCTGGTCTTGCCGCCGGATACCATAGTCTGGCCAGGTCATGGTTATGGCGGCCTGCAGTCCACTATTGGCCAGGAGGCCAAGATCAACCCCTACCTGTAGTTGCGCCCATCTGTGCACAATGGGCAAGCCCTTGAAAACCGGAACAGCAAGGAATCTGCTTTCCGGTTTTCTTTTTTTACTGGGCGTAGCTGTCGGTTTATGAATGTTTGCAAAGGGAGAGCACGCCATGCGAGCGATAATCCTCGGCACAGCCGGGCATGTGGATCATGGGAAAACGAGTTTCATTCGTTCATTGAGCGGGGTGGATTGTGACCGGCTCAAAGAGGAGAAGGAGCGTGGCATCACCATTGAGCTCGGTTTTGCCAGTTTTGATCTGCCCGATGGTCAGCGAGTAGGCATTGTGGATGTGCCGGGCCATGAAAAATTTGTGCGCAATATGGTGGCAGGCGCTGCTGGCATGGATTTGGTTGCCTTTATCGTGGCCGCTGATGAGGGCATCATGCCCCAGACCGTGGAGCATTTTGATATTTGCAGGCTTTTGGGAGTGCGCGACGGCATCATCGTGCTGACCAAGAAGGATTTGGTTGAACCCGAGTGGCTGGAGATGGTGGAGGAGGAACTGCGCGAGTTTTTTGCCGACAGCTTTTTGGCCGATGCACCAGCGCTGGCGGTGAATGCCATTTCTGGTGAAGGCATGGATGCGGTGCGGGCGGCGCTTGCAGCCAAGGTGGCGGCATTGCCCCGCCAGGAGGAATTTGGCCCCTTCCGTCTGCCGGTGGACCGAGTATTTACCATGAAGGGCTTTGGCACGGTCGTTACTGGCACGGCCCTGAGCGGCCGCATTGAAACCGGGGCTGATCTTACCTTCTATCCCGGTGGATTGACTGCTAAAATCCGTGGCATGCAGGTGCACGGCCAGGAGCAGAAGCTAGTCGAGGCTGGCCACCGTACCGCTATCAACCTGCAGGGCATCGAAAAGGAAGAGATCGAGCGCGGCGATATGGCGGCTATGCCCGGAACCATGGTGGCCTCTGCCATCTTTGATGTGGAGGTGCAGATGTTGGCCTCTGCAACCAAGCCGCTCAAACACCGCACCCAGGTACGGGTGCATGTGGGCACGCGGGAGATTACCGGCCAGGTCTCTCTGCTGCAGGCAGAGGCGCTGGCCCCAGGAGAGCAGGGTTATGCCCAGCTCATCCTGCAGCATAAGGCCTCAGCCTGGCCGGGCGACCGTTTTGTTTTGCGCAGCTATTCCCCTGCCACGACCATCGCGGGCGGCAGATTGCTTGCTGTTGCGCCAAAAAAACGCAAGCGCCTCACCGAAGCGGATCGCACCAGGGCTGAGCAGGTGCTCACTGTTTATGCCGGAGAAGGGCAGGAAGCAATTATTTTACAGCTTCTTGAGGAAAGCGGCCTGCAGGGGCTTGACTTAAACCAGCTTACTGCCCGCAGCGGCATCTTTGGCAAGCGCTTGCAAAAACTGCTGCAGCATCCGGTTTCAACGGGCGCGGTGGTGATTGTGGAGAGCGATACTCAGCGTATGCTGGCTGCATCCGTGAGCAAATTGGTGCAGGAGCGCATCCTTGCCGTACTTGCAGCCTTCCACCAGGCCAATCCGCTTAAAAACGGTATGGGCCGGGAAGAGTTGCGTAGCCAGATACGCCCGGCCGTAGATGCACGCCTGCTCTTGCATCAACTGACTGCTTTGGCAAAAAAAGGCGAGGTAGTGCAGGAGGGCGGCGAGGTGCGCTTGAGCGGACACACGGTGCAATTGCAGGTGGATGAGGCGGCCATGGAACAAAGGCTTGAGGCGCTCTACCGCGAGGCTGGCCTGACCCCGCCAAACCTGAAGGATGCCCTGGCGCTTTTTGTCGATATCCCAGAAAAACAGACCTTGAAGATGGTGGATTTGCTGCTCAGCAGAGGGGTGCTGGTGCGGGTGAATGACAGCCTGCTCTTTCACAGCCGAATTCTGGCTGAGATGCAGGATCGCCTTGTTGCTGTTTTAAGGGAAAAGGGCGAGATAGATACCCCGGCCTTTAAGGATCTGACCGGTTTGACTCGTAAATTTTCCATCCCGCTCTTGGAATATTTTGATCGTATCAAGCTTACCCTGCGCATTGACGACAGGCGGGTGCTGCGTAAAGAATAATAAAAGGCCCGGGACTGCAACGGCATGCAAGCCCGGGCTTTTGGTAAGATTTCAGCTCCGGATTAAAGGCCTATCCGTGTCGGCTTTGATCCGGCATTAAAATCAGCACACTGGCTCCCTTTTAGTGCAGCTGTTCCACCTTGAAATGGGAAGGAACATCCAGGCGAAACACAGAGAGGGGCAGGGGGTCAAAGGAGAGAGCGCCGCTGCGTTCCAGTTTGATGGTTCCCTTGACAAGGCTGCCGCTTAGTTCCGTAGTTTTGGGCCAGAAATACCCTGTTTCCCGGTCTTGGTCATAGTTCAGATAGGTCACATCCAGCAGTATCTCATCCTTTTTGCCCAAAAGCAGGTGCCTGGCCACCAGGTCGCGCTCCCGGTCCAAAAGCACATGGTGGGTCAGGGCGCGTTTGTCCTGCCAGATAAACCAGTAACCAGTCTCTTCCGGATTTTGGGCCGCCTTGATCAGGCTTGGCAAGGTATTCTCAAGCCTGCCGCCGAGAAGCGGGGCCATATCTTTCAGGCTCAGCGGCTCAGGTATGACTGATCGCCAGGAAGCGCCATCCACACGCCCACGGCGCACCTGGGCTGCCCGATTGTCAACCATGGTGAAGCGCTCGCCATCAGACACGGCCAGATACAGGGTGCGGCCCAGGGGATCGTGTGCACTGAAGCGGAGTTGATCCGGCTCATCCATCTGCAAATGGGCGCTGACCCGCCCGCTCTGGCCAAGGATATTCCAAGTTATATCATAGCCAGTTTCTATTGATTGCGGCTGTGGCTCTGCGGCCAATGCCTTGAGGCGAGCAATGGCCTTTTGCTGCTCCACCAGGGGAAGCGGGCTGGTCTTGGGCAGCTTGACTCCACCGCACGCGGTCAGCAGGGTAAGGATGAACAGATATAGGCCAAAGCTGCCCAGACGCTGGTAAAAAGAGGATGTCATGGTTTTGACCCTTGCTCAATAGAGTAAATTTTGTCCAATACGTTCTGGCGCGCTGTTTCGTTGTGGGCGTCAATGTACTGCCTGAGGAGTTGCTTATAGACTATCAGGGCTGGATCGCGTTTGCCGGCCGCAAGGTAGACTTCGGCCAAATGCTCAAGGATGGCCGGATCGTCCTGGGCTTGCTGGCTTGCCTGTTCCAGTTCGCGTGCAGCCTCATCCATTCTGCCCAGCTTGTATAAAACCCAGCCCAGGCT
>CAZEIT010000264.1:0-3743 GCA_964512515.1 uncultured Desulfobulbus sp. | reverse complement strand
GCAATGATCGGGTCGGGCTATCATGGCTGCGGCAAGGAGTTCCGGCGCCATGCCCGCAGATTGCCAGGAAAGGGTCAGGTCTTTGTAGCCCTGGCGAATCATTTCATGAACAATAGCAATGGGCTGGCGCACGTTAACAAAGCCGCCAATGCCTACGTTGTCTCCATTTTTGACAAATTTGGAGACTGCCTCTTTCAGGGTCATGCGTTTGTCGCGCATGGATTTGTCTTTATTGACCAGCGCCTCTCTTGCCTCATCGGGTGACAAACCTGTCCAGAACATTTTTGCTGAATTTTCCAATGTGCTACCTCACTGTGTTTGTCAAGCGTTGTTGTTAGCCCGGTGTGCATGAGAACACCGGTTCCCCCACTACAAAAAAAGACCGGCGGTAACAGTGCTGCGTTACCGAACGGTCTTGTTTTTGATTGGTGTATTTCTGGAGGCGTGCTCCGTTCTTTTGCGTTGTACTTGCATAGACCAGCGTAGAAAATGTCTTGATGTGGGGCACCCTGCAAGGCGCCGCTCAACTGCCCAGCCATTGCCGTTCACCATAATAACGCGGTACTGTCTGGCTGTTCTTTGAACTGTCTACTGCCTTACCTGTGTCGTGCTCCTGTGCAGCTGACCGAACTGGGGGTCAGGTTAAATTGAAAGAACCGTTAGGTGGGATGATGGTGCGGTTTGTGCCCAGCAGCATAGCGTACGTTACATACTCTCTTTTACCTATTTGAACGAGCTATGTTTGTCAATGATAAAATGAGAGGATAGAAGGGCAATGTGATAGCGGAGGCGTTTAACCAGAGAGAGCAATACCACGCAATCAGGCCCAATTGCCTTTCGCCAGGCATGCCGGCTCCTTCATCTTGTACAAATGGGGCTTTTCCAGTAAAAAAGAACTTGTTCTTCGGCTTTTCGGGGGAGTGGTGTTTGCGGGACAGTAAAAGCTCTTGGGTGGCAGCACGGACAGACAAAAATAATTCCAACCAACCTGCACATGGAGGTTTCATGAAAGTCTATACTGGTGGTGGCGACAAGGGGAAGACCAGTTTGTTTTCCGGCGAACGCGTAGCCAAGCATCATGTCCGCATTGATGCCTATGGCGATATGGATGAGCTCAATTCCCTGCTCGGGGTCGTGTGCGCTCTTGTGCCAGCAGCGGAGACAAGGCTCATCCAGGATATGGAAGACATGCAACGCAACCTTTTTGTCGCTGGGGCATGGCTTTCAACCACTCCAGATTCCCCGGTGATAAAGCATCTTACGCCATTGTCTGCAGATGTGGCCAAGGATCTGGAAAAACGCATTGATGCAATTTCCGGAATGCTGCCGCCACTCAAGGCCTTTATCCTGCCTGGTGGTGAGGTGGTTGCGGCCTGGGCTCATGTGGCGCGGACAGTCTGCCGCCGTTGCGAGCGCAAACTCACCCTGCTTATTGAAGTGGAAAAGATGCAGGAGAACGAGCAACTTGCAGCTATTCAGGTGTACCTGAACCGCCTTTCGGACTATCTCTTTGTCGCTGCCCGCTACTTGAACCAGTTGCTGGGACGGGAAGACCTTCTCTGGAAGTAACAAAAAAGGGTGGAAGAACGCTCTTCCACCCTGCTTGTCGACAATTTCTTCTTGTGAAATGATATTGATCCGGCCCTTTTTGTTAATGGCTGGTTTTGCCGAGAGTGACGTACTCCCAGCAATCGGGCTGGTCAAACAATGTCTGTAAAAAGTCGCGGTGCAGGCTGTGGCCGGAGCGGTCGGCAATGATGTGGCCAAGAATGGGCGAGCCGGCCAAGGCTGCGTCACCTATGATGTCAAGCATTTTGTGACGGATAAACTCGTCTGCATAGCGTAAACCGCCCTCATTGAGGATGGTGCGGCGGTTCCAGTGAATGGCGACAACATTGTCCAGTGAACCGCCGAGGGCTAGTCCCCGCTTCCACAGTTCTTCGACCTGCTCCACATAGCCAAAGGTCCGCGCCTTAGCGATGTTTTTGATAAACGTGTTTCGGGTGATGGTGCTGGAGTATTGTTGCTCTTGAATGAGGGCGGCATCAAAGTGAATGCTGCAACTGATCTGAAAACCCCTGCCAGGCTCGACCCGCATGGTTTTGCCGCCGGCGGAGAGCTCAACAGGCCTGGTGATGCGCAGGTATGTGCGCAGGGCGTTTTGACGGCTCCTGCCAGCTTGGCGTAGGGCTTCTACAAAAGGCCAGGCACTGCCATCCATGATGGGGATTTCTGGGTTGTCTACGGTAATGCGTGCATTGTCGATGCCTAGACCCCTCAGGGCAGCCATCAGGTGTTCGACCGTGGAAATGGTGTTGCGGCCATCGCTTAAAGTGGTGGCCAAGGTGGTGTCGCCAACTAGGTCAAAGCGGGCAGGGATGATTGCTTGGCGGGGCAAGTCAGTGCGAACAAAAAAGATACCGCTGTTGGCAGGGGCAGGATGGATAGCAAGCCGCACCTTTTTGCCGGAGTGTAAACCTGTGCCGGTGCAATGTGCGGGCCGCCGCACGGTGTATTGATACTGTTCCAATTCAGTTTCCACGAGTTTCATATGCAAAGCCTCTGCCTTTGGGCAATGGGCGTTATGTGATGGTAATTTTTGTTTTATTTATGCAAAAAACGGTCCAGTATGGTTTTTTAGGCAGGACTCTGGCCGAGTGTGTTTGTTTTAATAAACAATATCAAACAATTAGTTGAATCAATCAACAATTGGTTATGGTGCTGAAAAGAGAAAGTAACGTTGCAAAAAACACACAGTCCTTTCGCGCAAATCAAGGTGTGTTCTTTTTGCCACGAATGGAGTGGAGATGCTTGGAAGCGATAAGTCAGTGACTGATTGCCTGGAAAAGCGAAGTGGTGAATTGCTCGTCCATGCTCGCCTGCATGCGCAAGGCGTAGAGAGGAAGCGAGAGCTGTGTCGCCAGGGGGCTGATCTTGACCATATCTTTTTCTGTAGTGATGAGCGCCGTGGCTTGGCTATTCTGAGCTTGGCAGCACAGGTGCTGCAGGTTCTTTGCGTTGTAGGCATGGTGGTCGGACAGGGCGCAGGTGCCTTTTAATTTCAAAGACAACTCGGCAAGGGTGTTGAAGAAGGAGTCTGGCTCTGCAATGCCACAAAAGGCAAAGGCACAATCTGCCTGGGATTGGCGAACGACATCCAGGGAAACAGTCTCGCAGGTACCATCTGGCTGTAGCTTCAGGGCTGCCTTGGCGCTATAGCTGGAGAAGTGAACTGGTTTTTGCGGAAATTTTCGCTTGAGCAATTCCGCAAAGAGTTTTGCACGATCCCTGTTTTTTTCAGTAACAGCGGTCAGGACAAAGGCGGTGGCACGGTTCAGGGCCGAGACCGGTTCGCGCAATTCACCTCCGGGAAAAACACGGGAATTACCTGCCAAACGATCGGCATTGAACAGCACCAGGTTGACATCCCGTTGCACTGCAAGGTGTTGAAAACCATCATCCAGCACAAGGACATCAGCACCCATGGCAATAGCCTCCCTGGCAGGCAAATGACGTACAATACCGGTCAGCACCGGTACACCCGGCAAGGATTCTGCCAGGAGCAGCGGTTCATCCCCTGCTTGGACTGCATCCAGCAATACCTGCTGACCATTGGAAACAACATTGACCCGATCTTTTGCCCTGCCGCCATAGCCCCGGCTGATGATTGCCGGTTTCCATCCTTCATTTTGCAATAGTTGTGCCAGGTACTGCACTAGCGGTGTCTTGCCGGTGCCGCCCAT
>CAZEIT010000263.1:0-3744 GCA_964512515.1 uncultured Desulfobulbus sp. | reverse complement strand
GTTCCCCTCAGGGCCAGTCACTGTTCTTTCCATTGTTTTCCACAAAATCAATGTTTTGCCGGATAGCATCGGCAGTGCCTTTATACCAGTCCGAGTCCTTTTCACCGGTACGTGGCGGCAGAATTTTGATGCCGCGGGTGCGGCCAGTGAAGTCCCAGGCTTCGCCGCTGCCGATATGGGCCATCAGAGAAAGAGGCTTGTACTGGGTCAGCACTCCCACCTTGGTCAGGCCTGAATTCATAACATTGGAAAGACTGAAATCAATAATGCGGTACAAACCGCCAAAGGGCACAGCCGGTTTGGCCCGGTGCCCAACCAGAAGATTTAAACGGCTGCCAATACCGCCTGCCAGAAGTAGGACCAGGGCATCGCCACTTTCTCTCATTGCAGTGCCTCCCCGTCTTGCAGATTTTTTGCAGGCCAGGACGCAGCCGGTAGTTTTGGTACCACCACACAGCCGCTGCCCACCTGTATTCCAGCAGGAACACTGTTGCCAAACCCTATCACCGTGACCCGGCCCAGGGCATCGCCCGCCTCGGCCGCTCCCACGAGCGCCCCGCGATTATAAACCGTATCCGCATCGCTGACCACTCGGTTCAGACGAGCCCCTTCGTGCACGATGTTATCGAAAAAGATGATGGAATCGTTGATTTCGGCGCCGCTGCGCACCTGCACGCCCGGAAAAAGAATGGAGTTGCGCACCGTACCCTCAATAACGCAGCCATCATAAACCAGAGAATTGGTCAGCTTGCCTTGAGACCCTATTTTCACCGGTTGCCGGTTGGCAATATCCCGGTGCAGCAGGTTGGTACGGATACCCCAGGCTTCCATGTCTATCTTGGGTTCAGGACCAAGCAAATCCATAGAGGTCTGCCAGTATTCATCAATGGTTTTGGTGTATCCCCAGTATCCCTTGAAATTGTAGCCATATACTCTGTAGTTCTGCTGCATCATCATGGGAATGATGTCGCGGCCGAATTCATAGGACTCGCCCTCCTGATTTTTGGTCAGCACATCTACCAGAACAGAGGGTTTAAAACAGAACAGAGTCAGCGATGCCTTATTGTACTGTGGGTTTTCCGGCTTTTCCGTGTAATTAAGTACACGACCGCCATAGGGCCCCTCATCGGCGATTTCCGCCACGCCAAAACGAGAAGCAGACTCTATGGGCACATCGACAAAGGCAGCGGTCAGATCGGCATCCTGCTCGTGGTGGTAGCGGATCATCCTGCTGTAATCCATATGGTAGATATGATCGCCAGAGAGAATCAGCACCACCGATGGGTTGTAGTAGCGGATGAAATCAAGATTCTGAAACACAGCATCCGCAGAACCCCTGTACCAGTGCGGGTTACTGTAGTCCTTGAAGGGTGGCAGGATGGAGATGCCCCGGCTGCGGCCAACCATATCCCAGGCTGCGCCGGTGCCAATATGGTTGATCAGGGAATAGGAACGATATTGGCTGAGAATGGCAACGCGCTCAATACCCGAATGGAGCAGGTTGGACAGGGCAAAATCAATGACCCGGGCAAAGCCGCCAAAAGGAACAGCAGATTTGGGCCGGTAGTGCGTGAGCACACCGAGCTCATCAACACGGCCTCCGGCCAGCACCATCGCCAAAATAGAAGGTCGATTCATACGGCACCGCCTCGCTGAAAGATGCAACCGCCGGATATTGGAAACAAATTCCCAAAAGCGCGGCTACATAGTGAATGTACTTCATTATTATCTGCACCTTGTCAGCATTGCAAGGTCAAAAAAAGCCCTTCTACAGCGGTTATGCCTCATTTACCCGCGGCTGGCCCTGCTTTCTTTTCAAAGACAGAGGCCAGGCGTACAAGGGTTTGGGTGGTGAATTCGGCACCTTCTTTCATGGGCAAACTCTTTATAGGTACTTCAGCTCGGGCCGCTTCCCGGTGCCCTCCGGCGGAGCCATACTGGCCAAACATCTTCTTAGCCAGCTTACCGGCGTTTTTGCGGTAGCCGTCGCAACGGAAAACGACCACCAGTTTATCGTTGTGCAAACCAGAGACAAGCACCCAGTCGAAGCCCTCCACATGATTAAAAAAATCAGCAATAATCACAATAATATCTGGGGTACTCACCTTGCCCAGATGGGCAAAGGCCTTACCCTTGCTGCTCCTCACCTCAGCCAGGGCTATGCGAAAATAACGCAGTTCGGAGCGGCGCAGTGCCGATAGCTCGAATTTCCGTACCAGATTAAGGTTGGCAATGTTGAACAGGTAGCGGAAGCTGGTACCGTCAGCGGGCTGCATGGTTTGCCGCTGGAAGTTCTGGGTATCTACCTTGATGCCATAGTAGAGCGCCGTGGCCAAGGCAACAGAGGGTTTGATGTTGGCCGCGCGCAAATATTCCACCATGATGGACGACACCGCTCCGTAACCGGGGCGGATATCAATAAAATCAGCATTCCAGCCGGTGGTGATCGGGTGATGATCAATCACGGCGGTAAAGATCATCTTTTCGAAAACCGGCAGGTGGTTGGGCTGGGAATCCACTAGGATTCGCTTGCTGAACTCCCTGCCCGCCAGGGTGTGCAAACGCTCAATCGGTATTTTCAGGCGCTCGACCATGGTTGTATTGTTGAGCCGCCGGATCTCGTTTGGGTAGCCGATGGTTACGCTTTGTACCCGGTAACTGAGCAGTCTTTTGAGGGCCATGGCCGAGGCCAAGGCATCTGGATCGGCATTGATGACAATAAGCACCGTGTCCGTACGCTCAAATTGCGCCCATAAACCCTGCAAACGCGCCACAGCGGAATTTTTGCTGGGGCTGCAGGTTATGTTGTTGTGCGCAATCTTTTCCAGCCGTTTCGGTGTGGTAGAAGCCATAAAAAAGAAGTAAGGTGCAGGATATCGAAGCAGGAAGGGGCCTGCGCGCTCAACTGATGCCCGCACAAACGGTCTCCCTCTGCTGCCCGTAAAAAAATAAGGCTTACAGGAAGCCTACCACAGAAATAAAGGCTTGAGAAGCTTCCTCTCCGGGAAGCTGTGCCAGTGCCTATTCCTGCTCGCCCTGTAAGCTGACAATGACCACAAACATGACACAGGCCCTCTAGTTGAGCCCCAGGTGCCACCCAAGGCAGGCACTGGTCTGTTTCGTCTTTTATTTCAATATCATCCTTGATTGACTTTCCACTACATCGTGCTTCTTCATCGCTATATTCTTTGGCATTTTTTACGCAATCTCGGCATGCTCTTTGCCGCGCTCATCTCCCTCTACCTGCTCATCGATTTTTTCGAGAAGATCGATAACTTTCTTGAAAAGGGCAAATCAGCAGGGCTCATCCTCAAGTTCTTCGTGCTCAACATTCCCTTTATTGTTGAGCAGATGAGTCCGGTCTGCGTGCTGCTTGCCGGGGTCATCACCCTGGGTGTACTCAACCACACCAATGAGCTGATTGCGCTTAAATCCTGCGGCATACCCTTAAGGAAAATCACAGCCCCCATCATTGCGGCGGGCATGGCTTCCATCCTCATCTTTCTGGCCTTGTCGCAATGGGTGCTGCCGCGAACCGTGGCCGTGACCAATGAAATTTGGAACAAAGAAGTGCAGGGGAGAGTCTCGCTGGGCATCTACCGTAACGGCCGCTATTACTACCGTGGTCAGGATGGATTTTATTCCTTTATCAGGCCAGACCCCCGTCAGGATATCTTCTACTTTTTTTCGTACAGCACCTGGAACAAGGACTACGAAATGGAATCCCTTATGGCTGCAAGGGGG
>CAZEIT010000262.1:0-3755 GCA_964512515.1 uncultured Desulfobulbus sp. | reverse complement strand
GCGGCAAACGAGACGCAGGATGTCATGGTCTTGCGCCCACCAGCCACCAAAAAATATACGGCACTGCGGCTGTCTGCCGTCAGATTGGCAGTCAGCCGCAAACAGAGTTTCAGAAAAGCCTCGTTGTCTTCCTGGCTGAGGATATCATCCAACTCCTTTCCTTCAGTATTTTTTGGAACATGAATATTGTCCGGATGGAAATCCACGCCGGAAGCCGCAAGTTCGTATTCGGTGCAAAATTGGTAAAATTTTCCTTTGCCGTTATCCAGCAGGGCTGTAAGCACGCTGTCTTTGCCAGGGCGGGTGGTGATGATGTGGATGGCTTGAACTGCCCGGCCTTCCATGTGCAGACAGTACAAGGTCTCGGTAATAACCTGCGGGTTTAGCCCGGAAATAGCCAGAAGGATGCGTTGCATGGCGGCTACTTCAGAAATCTGTGTGCTGTAGGGCTGCCATTCGTATTTTTCCCAGTCCAAAGGCGGTTTGCTTGCCGAGATTGATGTGACGGCAGTAGTTGAAAAGGGGCAGAAAAGGGGCAAGATCACCTTTAAAATGCAGGTGGCCTAAGGGCCCGCCCAAAAGCATGCTTTGTTTTTGTCGGTTGGAATAGCGTTTATACTCATGCCAGCGGATATCCTGACTGCTGGTTTGGACGGCCAGAGCTTGTTGCAAGAGGTCTCGATAATCGAGTTTGAGCTGGCCGTCACCATAATGCTCTTCTAGTAGGGTAACTCTGCGCAGAGCGGCTCGAACAAGGGTGGAAAAATCGATTTTGCCTTGCAGTCTGTTCTGCTCCTTTATGCGCAAGGGGGTTACCAGTTCTATGGTCAGTTCGCGTACATTTCCAACCTTGTCTGCGCCCAGTTCCAGACGAGGGTATGACAAAGAGGCTTGCAGGATTTTATCCCTTTCCTCGTACAGAACTACCGATTCTCCTTGGTTCGTGTCAATTGATGTTGAGATAGCTTGTAAAACAAATACACCGGTGCCTGTTTTGACGCCTGAGCCAATGCCGACTTTTCCCATTTCTTCGACAGCATAAACGATGTGGGGGAGAAAGGCCGTTGCCGGACCAAGAAGAACGAGATTGAAAGAAAACCCCTCGTCCTTTGTATAGTGCTGCTGCTGTGTAAGTGGCGGATTGAGAACATACGGATGAGGCCTGGCACTCATGCGCCCGCCCGAAAGTTTTTCCGTGGCAAAAATCAGGCCGTAAGCGCAACTTTTTGCCAATAGGCAGCTTTGGCATTCCTGGTTTTTTAGAGCACAAGATACTTTTTTGAGGGCATGGCCAAAAGCTCCACGCAGGGTTGAACCTTTGAAGGCAGGAAGAAAGGCTGGCGTAGAAAAACGGCAGAGGATATTGAGGGAGAGATATTGTATGGCCATAGCTGTTGCTGGTAGAAACAAACAAAATGTTGAGGTATGTAGAGACACTGCTGCAGGAATAAATCCAGTCTTTTCTTTGTCGGATAATTTACCTGTTTTGTCCAATCAAATATCGGTAGCAGGCAACTGCGTGAAGAGACGGATTGCACAAAAACAAACAAAAAGTTTCGCTGCCGGTGACGAAACGGAATAATCCTGCCTCCATTCAACTTGAGAGCAAAATGATTAAGCACTATATCGCCTATTTTTCTCCAGCTGGAACGACTAGGAAGGTGGCTGAGCGGGTGCAACAGGCTTTGCAGAGCCATCAGATCGAGGTTGTCATGGCTGATCTGAGCGTGCATGGCGGCACGCTTGCCTCTGTGCTGAAAGATGCAGCCGGGCCCTTTGTACTCTGGCTGGGTTCTCCGGTTTACTGCGACCATGCCCTGCCGCCGGTGATGGAGCAGATCGCAGCCTTGCCGGATAGTCTGCGGGGTTATAGCGTACCCTTTGTTACCTGGGGCGGGGTATGCAGCGGCTTTGCCCTGTCAGAAATTGGTCATGCGCTTGCGGCTAAGCATCTGTCGCCTCTGGCTGCGGCCAAAATAATGGCAGAGCATTCTTCCACCTGGGATGCGTCCCAGCCCTGGGAAGCTGGCCGTCCGCACGAACAGGACCTGACCCTGGTGGATAATCTGGTTGAGCAGGTGCTGCAACTCCTGCAGGGCGAAAACCCGCAAATTCTTGATCTGGCCAAGCTGAACTACCTCTCCAAGGCGCAGCAGGCGGATGTGGCCTTGAAAAGCCTGGACAAGGCGAAGGTCGCTATGGGCACACCCAAGGCGGATGAAGCCCTGTGCGTGCAGTGCGGTGAATGTGTGCAGATTTGTCCGACCGGGGCCATGTCCTTGAACCCCATGCCCCAGGTTGAGGCTGAACTCTGCGTCGTCTGCCATCAGTGCGTGCGAGTTTGCCCGGAACAGGCCTTTCCCCACAATGGCGATCAGGCGGCCCAGCGTATCGCGGGTATGGCTGCTGCCAGCGATGAAGAGAAGGTGTCGGCAGTTTTCTACTGACCGTTTTTTGCCCCGGCTTTACCGCAGGAAACCGTTCTTTTCTTGTGCGGTTGTCTGTAGGATCGTGTTTAAAGCTCTTGACGCTATCCTTTGACACGGATACGATATGCGGATTTTTTCTTCCGCCCATTTTGCCAAGGAAGCCGCGTGCGTCCCTTGTTGCTGGACATCTACCGCTTCACAGGATTTTGTGTATATCCGCTGGCCCGTCTGGCCGCGCCCCTGATAAGCGCCTTACCAAGGCGTATTGCCTATAATTTTTTTCAGCGTCTGGGCACCTACGGTAGCGATGACATCCTGACCGCCTTAAGTCCGACCAAAACAGATACACCGGTCATCTGGGTGCATGCCGCCTCGGTGGGCGAGATGCAGGCAGCCCTTCTTCTGGTATCTGCCCTGCAGCAAGACTGTGGCGGTTATCGCTATGTCCTCAGCACCACCACCAAGCAGGGGAGCCAGTTGGCGGAAAGCCGCCTGCCGCAGGGCGCCTGCTGCATCATGGCGCCGCTTGACATGCCCCAAGCTGTGCAGCGGGCCATAAATGCCATCAGGCCCGCGCTCTATATCTGCCTTGAAACCGAGCTATGGCCGCTTCTGCTGCATAGTCTGCAGGCCCGCAACGTACCTGTACTATTGCTCAATGGCCGCATGTCTGCCCGCTCCCTTAGGCGCTACCGGAAAATTGCCACCAGTATTGGCGCGCTCTTAAATGGTTTCAGCAAAATCGCCCTAATTTCGCAGCGCGATTTGGAACGTTTTGCCGAACTGGGGGTTAGACCTGAGCGCATGGTCGTTGCCGGCAATATTAAGTTTGATCTTCCCTTTGCAGATGAAAAAGCAGATGCTATCCGCTCAGCGCACAGAACCAGGCTTGGCCTGGCTGAGCATGAACAGCTCCTGATCTGTGGTTCAACCCATGGTGGTGAAGAGGCCTTGCTTCTGCCGGTTTTTAAGGAGTTGAGCCAGACTATGCCGTTGGTGCTGGTGCTGGCGCCCAGGCACCAGGAACGGCTGGCAGAGGTTGAGGCCCTGTTGCAGGCACAGAGCCTTGCCTATGAACGCTACTCCACCCTTAAGGGCATACGCCGGACAGCGGTGGTGCTGGTAGATACTATTGGCGATCTGGCGGATCTCTACAGTGCGGGCGATTTTATCTTTTGCGGCGGCAGCCTGCTCCCGCGCCTGAGCGGGCACAATGTGATGGAGGCGGCCCGTTGGGGCAGACCGGTGTATTTTGGCCCGCACATGAAGGATTGGCGGGATGCGGCGGACCTGCTGATAAGCGCGGGCGGTGGTTTTCAGGCGAAT
>CAZEIT010000261.1:0-3764 GCA_964512515.1 uncultured Desulfobulbus sp. | reverse complement strand
TTCCTATTCAACCCTGCCTTCAGCAAACCCGCCCTGTGGCATGCCTTGGCTATCGTAAACCCGGCTGAGTGTCCGCATGCCGTCCTTATCCGCCACCTTCAAGCGCAGATACCAGCTCGACGGCGGGTTTGTGTCGCCCAGGGCGTCTACTGTCCAGCTCACTTGGGGCACCGATCCGCCTGCAACGGGTACAATCCTGAACCCTTTGGAGCGGAGATTGTTTTCAAAGAGTTCGCCAAAAATCGTTGACCCGGCCTGCTGCTTATCCTCGCCAGGGTAGGTGAGATATAGGGCGGTGTGGCCTGGTGGATACAGAGCTGACATACGTTCAGATGCGTCCCAGGAAATACCGATAGCTGCGCTACTGGGAAGCGGCCCGGTAAAGGAGTTGCCGCTGCGCACCCCTGAGCAGCCCGGCAGGGTCAATGCCAGGGCCAGGGCAACGCTTAGCCAATTTGGCCGCAGCTTGTGGCTAACTGCTCCGTTCATCGGTTACCCCCGAAGTCATCATTGACAAAGGACGGCCCGGAATAATGACCGGCACGGGTGCCTTTCTTGTAGACCTCCACCAGTTCCTGGCTGCGTCCCACACCAACAACCAACGCCAAATGGGGAAAAAGCCCGTCAACTTCTATGGTCAAACCTTTCACCCGGTAGTTCACCAGCACATCCTTTTGCCCCTTCTTCACCATCAGGGCAGGGATCTCGCCGGTCTTGGCCGCTGCAGGCAACTGGATATACATCTTGCGGCCATCATCGTAGACCTGCTCTGGCTTCCACGGCGCTGACCCGGACAGCTCATAGCCGAAATTCAGGTTCGACAAATCAACGCCGCTATCTGTGGTCTGCCAGGTTTTGGTTCGCTTTTCCTGAGCCTTGCTTGCTGCAAGCTGGGCCTGCAGGTCATCTGTGTAGATAAAGCCAACATACGGCGTGAAATCCGTCTTCCTGGAAACAAGCCGCAGGTGGTACACGCGCCGATCGGTTGTTACGACTGCGCTACTCTCCAAGCCTACGTCAATCGGCTTAATGAATAGATGAGTGCTTCGGCCCGCTGTCCCGCTCTCCACTTGCCATCTGGCTGAATCACCCACCACGATTTCATTCACAGCCTCGCCAGGTTCAAGTTCCACATCCACAACCTGCAGCGGAGCCGCGATGATCGTCGGTATCCCGCCTGCTGCGCCATGCACGTACACAAGTTTGCCGCCTTGCATGTACGATTGACTACCCTTGCTGCCGCCGTCCGACCAATTCTTGATCAGCCCGAGAACACGCTGCTCCTTGGCGGATAGCGGGGTAAGCTCTGGAGATAAATACTCTGCGCTATGGGCTGACATAGCGGGCAGAGTCAACAACGCCATCAACTGCATGCCGATTACTTGCTTTTTCATGCGACCCCTTTGTTCATTTCAAACCTTGCGGCTCACCATGCTGCTGGTTATATTATTGTATAACTTGTTTCTGCGTATTCTAAACAAAGCAAAGGCACACCATGCACACGACAAATCTCAGAAAAGTAGGCGGCTCGGTTATGCTGGCTGTTCCTCCGGCATTCCTGGAACAACTTCGTCTGAAGCCGGGAAACGCTGTGGGTCTGGCTATCACCAATGATGGCATGCTGGTGGTAGATCCCAATCCCCGCCCCAGATACACACTGACTGAACTACTGGAGGCATCAGAATACTCCCACCCCCTCACCGATGAGGAACGGGAGTGGGTAGATACACCTGCAGTCGGCAAGGAACTCCTATGAAGCGCGGCGATATCTACCTGGTTTCGCTTGATCCCACCGAGGGCCGGGAACAACGGGGCAGCAGGCCGGTACTGATTGTCTCCCCGGAGGAATTTAATGCGGCAACCAGATTGCCGGTTGTCTGCCCGATCACCACCGGCGGCGATTTTGCCCGGCGCATTGGTTTTGCCGTGCCGATCACCGGCATCAGAACTACCGGCGTTATCCGCTGCGATCAGCCCCGTGTCCTTGATCTGGCAGCCAGGCATGGCCGCAAAGTGGACACTCTGCCCGATACAATCATGCAGGACGTGTTGGCCAGAATTGCGACGCTCTTTGAATAGCCTCTTCATCGAATGACCTTTGCAGTAGACAGGTTGGTGATATAGACCCCGCCTGGGTTAGCAAGCAGGATTTCCTCCTTGACCGGCGGTAGAAGTTCAACGGTGGCAATCGCTTCAAAGTTCTCACGTCCAAGCTCAACCCCTTGCAGGTTTCGCACAATTTCATTCCACTCGACCCTGTAGCTGCCTTTTGTGACCGGCAACGGGATTCCCTTCACTTCCACGTGTACCAGGCGGCCTGCTTTGGCCACTTCGTAGGGGCTGTTCTTTTCGTACCACTGCTTGAGCATGCCCCGCGTGGCTCCGGCGGTATGCATGGTCAGGCGATTGATCATGCGTTTCTGCAATTCCGTGTCCACGGTAACCGTGCGCCAATCAACTATGGCCTGGGCTACTGCCGCTTGGACAACTTTTTCTGGGGTACCGCCGCCATGACCCTGGATCTTTTCGGCAACCGTTTTGCCAAGTTCGTCCACTACCACAAAGTAGCGCACTATCTTGGTCTGAGTCATTTGCACCACATTGCCCGCAAGCGATAGCGCCGCTATGATCAGGGTCAGGAATGCGGCTCTGCGCCACTGGGTGGCACGGCTGATATAATTGCCGTACCTCTCCATCCATTCCTCTCGCGCATCCAGGTATGGATTGCCCCCGCTGGCACCTTCTGGCGGCTTTTCTTTGATTGGGATCATGGTGCGTTTTGTGTCCTGTGTTTTTAGTTTTGCTTTTTGGGGTAAACCCGTTAAAAAGAGATCAGAATTTCCGCCGTTTACTGGGCATTGCTCTTTGATACGTCTTATTTAACGTCCACCGTCTGTCTGGGAATTTTTCTTCTGCTGCTTCAATGCTGCATCTGATGTGGCATTCGTTTTGCCTGATTGGGCATCACGATCTGCCCCAGGGGTATTCCCTGGAGCTGCACCATGCGGGCCGGATGATCTGGCGTCTGCTGCTGCCTGGGCCTGGCCTGCTGTAGCGCCGAATGGGGCTGAGGCTTGCGCCGATTGATTAGGTTGCTGACCCTGTTTAGCGCCACCGCCTGCGGCTGTATTGGAGCCGTAGGGGTTGCCGGAGAACCGGTTACGGCTGTACTCATTGCCTGAATAATTGGGATCGCTGGCAGAGCGTGTGGCGGTGTGCATATCCTTGATGCTTGCATCCATGCGCCGCATTTCGCCGATCGCGCTTGGCCCTACTCCAGCACGCTTTTCATCCTGCCGGGCTTCCTGATAGCTTTTCCACAATTGGCTGGTCGTGCCGCTGACTCCACCGTGGCCCTGCAGGCTCGCTATCTTGGCTGCACGGCTAACAGTTGCGCCCAGGCTGCCAACACCGCCAACCCCCTTGCTGGCCACTGTATATGTGGCTGCCATTGCGCCAAGGGCCGCGCCAGTAGCCGCTTTGAGACCTACGCCGCCGCCGACATGTGAGCCGTTGATAATGCCTGCAACGGTTTCAGGGATTGTTTGGATCAGAACCAACAGAATCAAGACGCACGCCAAAAGAATGAAAAGCGTTTGAAAATCAACCTTGTTAATTACGCTAAGTTCATCAATAAAGGCCATGCCGACCCCCAACAGAAGTTGCATAACAAACAATTTGAAGGCAACGCTGACTACATACCGCATGACATTGATGGCATATTCCTTCAAAAAAGAAGCTGCTCCAAATCCAAGCATGAGAAT
>CAZEIT010000260.1:0-3770 GCA_964512515.1 uncultured Desulfobulbus sp. | reverse complement strand
GAGTTCTCCCCTCTTTACAAGGGACCACTGTCAGGTCAGATCGAAACTACTACAAATAAGCAACGCATATATTCTCTAACCAAGCAATATATGGATTTTGAGCCTGCACAGGAGGCTTTTGTCTTGAAATCTTTTTCTGCTCATAGGGTGTGCTATTTCCTTCTTTGTGGGCTGTTTGCCCTGCTGTCCCTTGCCTGTTCCAGGCAGCCGCAACTGCCACCACTGGCCAGTGATGCGGTCATCCTCGCCTTTGGCGACAGTCTGACCTTTGGCACTGGCGCGGGTGATGCGCAGAGTTATCCAGAAATGCTTGCTGGTTTGACTGGCCGAAAGGTGGTGAATGCCGGAGTTCCGGGCGAGATAAGCAAAGACGGGCTTGAGCGTTTGCCTGGCGTTCTGGAAGAAGTGCAGCCAGATTTGCTCATTCTCTGTCATGGCGGCAACGACATGCTCCGGCGGCAGGATCAGCAGCAGTTGCGGGCCAACCTTGCCGGAATGTTGCAATTGGCGCGGGATCAGGGCATTGCGGTGGTGTTGGTGGCCGTGCCCGAGCCAGGTTTGGCGCTCAAACCGCCCGCCCTGTACGAAGAACTGGCCAAGGAGTTTGCCTTTCCCCTGGAAAAGAAAACTATTATTTCCATCCTGAAAAAAAGTGAACTGAAATCAGACCAGGTGCATCCAAATGCAGCCGGGTATCAGCGTATGGCAGAGTCCTTTGCTGATCTGTTGCGCAAAAGCGGGGCTCTGCCCTGAATAGTGGCTTATTGTGTTTCCGTTGATCTGGAATCGGATTCAACGTATCGGATGAAACGAAGCAGACGAAGTCGAGGAGAGTCAATCATGACTGGTAAATCAGGCTGGGATGAACGATATAGCGGCAGCGAGTATCACTACGGCACCGAGCCAAATGCTTTTCTTGTTGAACACTGCAATCTGCTACAGAGTCCGTGCTTTCCCTGTCAGAAGGGGAGGGCAGAAATGCGGTTTTTTTGGCGAAAAAGGGATTCGACGTACTTGGGGTGGATTTCTCTGCCATCGGTCTGGAAAAGGCGCGGCAACTTGCCCAGGCAGAGCAGGTGCAGATACGAACCGAGGTGGCCGACATGGCCGGCTACGCTCCACAGGCCAATCACTACGGCGCGGTGGTTTCAATTTTCGCCCACTATTCCGGCACTGTTCGCGATCGGCTCTACCCACTTATCGAACAGGCCCTCAAACCGGGTGGCATCTTCCTGCTAGAGGCTTACACCGAGGCGCAACTGCCGAAATCCACCGGCGGACCCAAGAATATCGACATGCTCCTGACCAGAGACAAATTGATCAGGTCCTTTACCGCCATGGAAATTATGCTTCTTGAGGAACTGGAACGGGAAGTGTGTGAAGGAGAGGGCCATACTGGACTGGGCTCGGTTATTTAGTTCATTGCCCGGAAAAAGAAATAGCCCCTTGTCCAGCAGGGAACCTGACAATGGATGAGCTTAAACGGGTACAGTATCTGGGGCGGATCGGCATTGAGCGGGCTGAAGATCCCGATGCCCGATTTTTGGCTGCCCTGCAACTGGCGCACTTGCAGAACATTCCCTTTGAAAATCTTTCCATCCATTGGGGCGAGCCCATGGGTTTGGAGGAGGAGCATCTTTTCGAGAAAATTGCCCTCAAGAAGCGCGGCGGATTGTGCTATGAATGCAACACGCTCTTTGCCCGTCTGCTGGAATCTCTGGGATTCAGAATAAGGCTCGTATCGGCACGGGTGGTGCTTGCGGATGGCCGCTTAAGTTCCGAATTTGACCACATGGCCATCCTGGTCGAACTTGAAGAACCCTGGCTTGCGGATGTGGGCTTTGGTGATACCTTCACAAAGCCGCTCAGGCTGAGACCGGGCTTGATTCAGCCGGAAGAGGGCAGGGCATACCGCTTGGACAAGTCGGGAGACAGCTATTTGTTGCAGCAAAACCTGCAGGGCCAAGGCTGGAAAACCCAGTACCAGTTCACTATTCAAGCAAGGCAAGTTGCCGACTTTCAGGAAATGTTCCTTTTTCACCAGCATTCGCCGCAGTCCCATTTCAAAAAAGCGCCTTTAGCCAGCCTGGCCATCCCAGGAGGAAGAAAAACCCTGAGCGGAAACAAGCTTATTCATACTAGCTTTCTGGGCGACAGGACTGAAAAGGATATTGCCCCGGACGATTATCTGAACGTGTTGTACCAGGAGTTTGGCGTCAGTAAGCAGCAGTGAGTGGCACCGTTGGATTTAGTCGCCCCTGGAATACTTGCAGGGTTTTTGAAGACTGTGATAGGCTTTTGCGGCTGAATGACTGCCGAGATTGGCTCTAAAAATCTAAAAAGATGGTGGCTTGGCGCAAGCCGGAAATTAGAAAGGGCCTTTTCAAGGACGACGAATTATCCGGACTGTACCTCTTTTAACCTCTTGCAACACCGTGGAATACAATAAGAAAGGAGCCGGGTTACCCGACTCCTTTCTTATTGTATGGGTGTGTCTTCGTTTTTATCTGTTGCGGATCTCCTGGCGGAGCTGCGCTAGCTCTTCTTCCATGCGTGCCCGAAAACCAGACAATTCCTGGTAAATGTCGCGAGCGGTAAAATACTCCTTGGAAGCCGGTGCACCTGCCTCCGACCATAGCGTTTCGGAGAGCAGTGATTGCACCCATTCGGAATAGGCGGTCACGATTTCCAAAGGCAAATGCTCCTGCGGCTGGGCAAGTGCCTGGTAGAGGCCGTTAACCATTGCTTTGCTCTTGTCGTTCTGGCCAGTGTATCTGGGCAGGGCTGCGATAACCGTTTCCAGCATACCTGCGGCAGTGGTTTGCACAGGAGAGAGCTGGGTGTTCTCGCGCACAGCATTCAGGTGCAAGTTCGTATTGCTGAGATGCTCCGTGGTGTAGTTGGAGAGTAAGATCGGCAGACTTGCTCCCAGGCGAGCCAAGGCATCAGACTGCGTTTCCTCCCCAATATTAACAACGGCCTCTTCAAGGCTCTCCGAAGCAGCATCCAGCAGGGCATCGCCTACTGCAGGCATGTCCTCCTCTTCGCCAAAGGCGAAGACAGCCTCATCTTCATTGCTGCTTTTTTCCAGATTCATCAACTCGTCAGCGGGATGCTCACTGCTGTCAGCACCATCATCTGTATCAGCTTTTTCCAGCAGATCATCAATGCCAACGAGCGCATTCTCTTCTATTGCTACAGTGTCCGCTGGGTCAAGCGTATCGGGAAGGTCAGTAAATACGGCTTCTTCCTGCACCGGCAAAGCTGCATCAGGGATGAACTCTTCATCGTTGTTTGCTGGATCGTCTGCAAATTCAAGCTCTTCGTCAGGAATATCTTCAATATCCTGTCCGCTCAACAAAAACTCCTGAACTTCGGAGCTGTCAAGAATATCATCAAAGCCTGCTGCTTCGGGCGAAAATACGACAGTGCTGCTTTCTAGCTCCAGATCCCCTGCCGCCGAATCGGTGGTTGGTGTTTCTGCAACAGTTTCCTGTGTACGTTGAGCAGCGGCAAACAGGTCTTGCTCGGTTTGCACCGTATCGGCAAATGCTGTTTTCTCTGTCTCTTGCACCTGGCCGTCTGTTGCAATCGCGGCTTCAGCTGCTGGCTCCTCTATCGGAAAATCTTCCTCCAAAGCTGCTGTTTCAGTAAGGCTGATCTCTTGCTCCCCAAAGTCACTCAGGGTTCCTATGAGGGCGGGAGTGTCCTGCGTGCCTGAGTCGGCGATCGGTTCATCTAAAGCGACAGCCTGCTCCTGAATTGTTGCC
>CAZEIT010000259.1:0-3787 GCA_964512515.1 uncultured Desulfobulbus sp. | reverse complement strand
GATGCGCTATGTATGCATAAACGAAGTGAATCATGCGTTCAGCAAGGGGGAAGCATGCAAACCATAATTGTACTGGCAACGCAAAATGCCAATAAAGTTCGGGAAATTCAGATGCTACTCAAGGAGTACGCAGTTGAGATCAAATCGCTGGCCGATTTTGGACCCATGCCCGAGGCAGTGGAAGATGGCGCCACCTTTGATGAAAACGCCTACAAGAAGGCCCTGCACTACGCCAAGGTGCTGGGACTGCCCTGCCTGGCGGATGACTCCGGCCTGTGCGTGGATGCGCTGGATGGACGGCCCGGCGTATATTCGGCCCGCTATGCCGGTGAACATGCCACTGATGCGGACAATTGCGCCAAACTGCTTGAGGAAATGAAGGGGCAAAAGAACCGAAGCGCCCATTTCACCTGTGTACTTTCTCTGGCGGTTCCCAGCGGCCCGGCCCTGACCTGGGAGGCCAGTTGCGCCGGGGAACTCCTGGAAGAAAAAAAGGGGGAATCTGGTTTTGGTTATGATCCGCTCTTCTTTTATCCAGACTTCGGCAAGACCTTTGCCGAAGTGCCGCTTGCGCAGAAAAGCAGCGTCAGCCACCGGGGCAAGGCATTGAGGGAATTTGCATCGGATTTTGATAAGGTAGCCCAGTGGGTGCGGCAGCGCATGGAGGAAATCAAGCCAGCCAAGCCGGATCACAAGGAATTTGAACACAACGACTGGTCTCAGGAGCGCATGGTCTGATGGGGCTTGCGCAGATATCAGTCTGTCGGGCTACAGTAGCCTTCAGTGTGCACGGTTCGTCTCTGGCGTGTATGCACGCCGTTCCTTCTGTTATTCCAATTCCAGATCAAAGAAGATGTCAAGGAGGCGAGGAAAATGCGACGCAGACGTACATATGGGTACTTCGAGGAGCATTTTTCGCTGCCGGCACAGGTAGGGCCTCGATATGGAATTGGAATTAGAGCGGCCTCAGTCCATGTATAGCCAGCCGGACCATCCCCTGGAAAGACAGACAGAGCAGACGAAGTCTGCAGAAGAGAGGGCAGAGATGCAGCCAGATCAGATATTCCAGCGCCTGGCAGAGCTTTTTGCCGCCTATCAGCAGGAACAGGGCCAGGGTGATTATGTTGCCTATCTGGAACCCGGTGAACTGCACAAACGGCTTGACCTGGAACGGGAGCCCCGGCCCGGTGACTGGCAGGAACTGTTCCACTGGGTGGAGACCTATCTGCGCTATGCAGTGAAGACTGCCCACCCCGGCTATATCAACCGCATGTGGGCCGGCGCCAATCTGCCCTCCATCATTGGGGAGATGACCACCGCCCTCACTAACACCTCGGCCTGCACCTACGAGACCGCCCCGGTTTCCACCCTGATGGAAAAATACCTGATCCAGTCCATGCTGGCCCTGGTGGGCTTTCAGCATGGGGTGGGCCAGATGACCACCGGCTCCAGCAACGCCAACATGATTGCCATGCTGGCGGCCCGCAACCGCGTAAGCCACTGCGTGAAGCAGCAGGGCCTGTTCGGACAGAAGGAACTTTTCGCCTTTGTCAATGAAGAGGCCCATTATTCGCTTGACCGGGCAGCCAACATCCTTGGCCTGGGCAGTGAGCATCTCATCAAGATTGCTGCGGACCAGCATGGCCGCATGGACACAGAGTTTTTGGCCGCAGAACTGGAACGGGTTACCCGCACGGGCGGCAAGGCCTTTTTTGTCACTGCTACGGCGGGCACCACGGTGCGGGGCGGCTATGACCGCCTGGACCCGCTCTTGCAACTGCGCGAGCGCTATGGCTTCTGGCTGCACGTAGACGGGGCTTGGGGCGGGCCAGTGGTGTTCAGCCCCAAGCTGCGGGCGCAGTATCTGCCCCTGTTGGAACAGGCGGATTCCTTTACCCTGGACTTTCACAAAATGCCGGGCACCGCCCTGATGTGCAATGTCCTGCTCATGCGGGGCAACAGTAGCGAACTGCGGCAGGCGCTCAGTGCAGGCGATGAGAGCTATATCTTCAGGGAAGGGGAAGACGGGTCTGTGCGTGATTTGGGCACCCTTTCCCTGCAGTGCGGCCGCCGGGTTGACAGCCTCAAATGGTTTCTGGACTGGAAATTTTACGGCCCGGCCGGCCTTGCCCGTCGGGTGGAGCAGTATCTTGAGCTCTGTGCCTATGCCGAGGCGCAGATTCAGCAGCATGAAGAGCTTGAGATGGTGGTTCCGCGCGAGTCTTTTAATGTCTGCTTCCGCTATCGCGCTCCTGTGGGCGTGGATCCAGCCCGCCTGAACACGGCCATCCGTGAACGCATGCAAAGGCAGGGCCGTTATCTGGTGGGAACAGGTTTTGTCAAGGGTGAGCTGGCACTGCGTCTCTTGGTCACCAATACCCAGGTGGGCAGGCCGGAAATCGACGATTTCCTGGCCACCGTGGTGCGCAGCGGTCAGGAAACCCTGACAGCAGGGGCGTAAGTCTTTACCGTGGCGCAAACTTCTTCCCTGGTCTTGCCGGAACTGCTCGCCCCGGCGGGCAGCCTGGAAAAGCTGCAGATGGCTGTGCATTATGGCGCGGATGCGGTGTACCTGGGTGGCAAACAGCACAGCCTCAGGGCCAGAGCAGCCAATTTCAGCCAGGAGGATCTGGCAGCAGGCGTTGCCTACGCCCATGAGCGCGGGGTCAAGGTCTATGCCACGGTCAACATCTTTGCCCACAATGATGACCTCGCTGGCTTGGCCACCTCGCTGCGTTTTCTTGCAGAGGCGAAGGTGGACGCCTGTATTGTGGCAGACCCGGGCGTCATTCGTCTTGCCAGGAAACATGTGCCGGGCATGCCGCTGCACCTCTCCACCCAAGCCAATGTCACCAACTGGGAACATGCCCGTTTTTGGGAAGAACAGGGTATTGCCCGGCTCAATCTGGCGCGGGAATTGGGGCTTAAGGAGATTGAGGTCATTCGTGCCAGGGTGAGCTCTCAGCTTGAGGTCTTTGTCCATGGCGCGCTGTGCATCTCCTATTCTGGCCGCTGTCTGCTCAGCACCTATTTTACCGGACGTGACGCCAATCAAGGAGATTGCGCCCAGCCATGCCGTTATTCCTATGCCCTGGTCGAGGAAAAACGGCCGGGCCAGTACTTCCCTGTCGAGGAAGACGAACGCGGGGCCTATATCTTCAATTCGCGCGATCTCTGCCTGCTGGCGCATCTGCCCAAACTGGTGCGGGCCGGGGTGGATTCCCTCAAGATCGAAGGCCGGATGAAATCCGTGGGCTATGTTGGCGCGGTGGTGCACCTCTACCGTGAGGCCCTGCAGTGGATCCAGGCCCAGGCTGCAACCGGCGCAGATATGGACACACTGAGCCTGCCGGATGACTTTTTCCAGGAGCTCGATGCCATTGGCACCAGGGGACATACGGAGAATTTTTTCCTGGGCAGCCCAGATGCCCAGGATATGCTCCACCACGCTACCCGTGTGGCTCAGTCCGTGGTGCCAGTGGGTATAGTGCGCGGGGCCAGCCCGCTTACCATTGAAACCAGGCACGTACTGGCGCCGGGCGATGAGCTGGAATGCCTGCTGCCCGGCAGGCTTAAAGCCCTGCGAGCGCGGGTGACAGCCCTGACTGATGAAGCAGGCCAGACGCTTGAGCAGGCCAATCCCAATCGGCTGGTGCGCCTGCAAACCGAACCAGCACTGACAGGGCTTGAACCCCACACCCTGCTGCGCAAAAAATTGAGTTAGGCCACAAAATACGCCTGCAGCAACACCTGGCAGAGCCAGCGCTGTTTACCCCAAGCAGGCGAC
>CAZEIT010000258.1:1667-3795 GCA_964512515.1 uncultured Desulfobulbus sp. | reverse complement strand
AGGGTGCTGAAGCGGTTGAGCAGACCAACCGCGCTAAGGACGAGATCCGCGAACAGATCAATGAAACCGCCCGTTCAATCAAGCGCCTGGGCGAGAGTTCGATGGAGATTGGTAACGTTGTTGAGATTATTAACAACATTGCCGACAGAACCTCTATCCTGGCCTTGAACGCCTCTATCCAGGCTGCCATGGCTGGTGAGGCAGGGCACGGCTTTGCCGTTGTTGCTGAAGAGGTTCAGCGTCTGGCTGAAAGCTCCAGTAACTCTACCAAGCAGATCGAAACCCTGATCAAGAGTATTCAGGCGGAAATCAAGGATGCCGGTAACCGTATGGACGAGAGTATCAGCAAGGTGGTTCAGGGTTCGCAGCTGGCTGACGGCGCCTATGCGAAACTCCAGGAAATCGAAACAGTTTCAAACCAGCTGGCGGATCTGATTGACTCCATTACCCGTTCTGCCGCAGATCAGGTGCAACGTTCCGAGCAGGTTGCTGAAAGCATGGTAGTGGTAGGTGAAGTAAGCACGGCCACAGCCAATACCACTCAGGAGACCGACCATCTCATGTCTATTCTAAACAATACGGCGCGCGAACTGCGTGCTGCGGTAGATACCTTCAAGATTGAAGCGGTTTAAGCTTGCCACCTCTGACATGAGGGTGTGACAGGCTGGCAGAACCGGAAAAAGTATTTGGAAAAATTGAGAGGGCTGCGCTCCATGAGCGCAGCCCTTTTTTTATGGAGCGAGGCTGGTTCTACGTTGGAGAACATACATCGCTGGCAGAAAGAAGACAAAGATGCCGAGAAGCGTTGCCGAGGAAGGGATACTGCCGTAAAGGAGCCATTCAAGCAACAAAATGAGGGCAGGGTAGGTGAAGGAATAGGCTGCAACTCTGGTGGGGCCAAGGAACAGGGTGGCCCACTGGGTCAGGTAGAAGGTGATGATAGTGGTAAAGACAGCAAGATAGATAATGCCAAGAATAGCCTCGGCAGGCAGGCTTCGTATTTGTAAAAATAGGTGTATTTTGGGAATTGACAGAAGAAGCAGCCAAAAAGAGCCGGTTATGAGAACCCATAAGGTCATGACCTGCATGGATTCTCCTTTGTACAGATATTTAACCAGAGGAGTATAGGCGGCCATCAGCAGGCAGCCGCTGAAAAAAACGAGATC
Organism: uncultured Desulfobulbus sp.; assembly: GCA_964512515.1. GTDB lineage: Bacteria > Desulfobacterota > Desulfobulbia > Desulfobulbales > Desulfobulbaceae > Desulfobulbus. Next base: position 2,629 of record CAZEIT010000258.1, on the reverse strand, counting down.
GCCTGTAGAAAACTGCAAGGCCAGCAAACGGCTGGGCTTAGCATCGCATAGCACCCATAGTGCGCCAATCATGGCGAGCACCAGGGCGATCAGACCTTGCCCTGGCAGCCGCTCCCGCAGCAGCAGCCAGCTATAGATGCCGGATATTCCGGGTACAGTGGTGAAAATAACAGCCGTATTGAGCGGGGTAGTGCTGCGCAGGGCTGCAAACATCAACCAGAAGAACAGCACCAAGGTAGCGCTGATCAAGCTGTACCTGCAAAAATCCGCTAAGCTGGGGAGGGGGATTTTTTGCCGCAAGCGCACAAGAGCCAGGAAAAGGGCACTGGCAAGGACAAAGCGGCAACAGGTCAGCAGTAATGGATCCCAAAGGGGCGTGATGGCCTTGACCACGGTGAAGGAGGTTGACACCAGAAAGGCTGAAATCAGCATGGCCCCATGCACTCTCAACTGTTTAGTTGGTGTCGCATTCTCTGTTTGATCTGCCAGAGCGCAGAGCTCGCTTTTGTCGTCTTGGCTATAGCCTTGTCGAAGCTTTTTAGTGTTGGCTTTTGTTATCATTACCCACCTTGCTACCAGGTGCGCACCCGTTGGGCAAGGTGTTTGTCCAATTCCGGATCAAACGTTCCTATGCCTGCCTCGGAATGTGCGATCACCTCTGGCTGTAAAGATGGGTATTGCAGTGCAGCAGCAAAAAAACGCCGGCACAAATGGATGTGCAGGCGTTTTTGAAAGAAGATGAAACCAGGTTTATTCCAATTCTATATCAAGGCGCTCTCTGGGTCGGCTTCAGAAAATACTTGCAGGATACCCCCAAACGTGCGTCGGCGTCGCACTCCGCTTGCCTCCTTGACATATCTTGCTTTGATCCGAAAATAAACTTACAGCAGGCCGGACTCCTTAAAATATTGTTCCGCACCAGGATGCATGGGCACGGGCAGGTCGGCTGCAATTTCCTTGAT
>CAZEIT010000258.1:0-1567 GCA_964512515.1 uncultured Desulfobulbus sp. | reverse complement strand
GGCCCCACTTCTGTGGGCTTCATGGCCGTGTCTTTGAGGTCTTTTGCCGGATCAATGCCAGCTGCGGCGAGCAGATCAAGGGCGTTGCTCCTGTGGCCGGAATCGGGCTGGCCGACGCTGACCACCTTCCCCTTGAGATCTCCAACTGCATTGATATTGCTGTCATCTGCAGCCATAAACAGGAGATTGTCTGAGTTCAGGGAAAGCACAATGCGCAAATCCTTCAAGGGCTTACCCTGCCATGGGCCCTGACCTTGGGAAGCCTTGTACAGATGCAGGGCTTGCACCAGACCGAAAGAAACTTCTTGTGAGCCTAATTTACTGGCGTTATCAACGGAGCCTGCCGTAATTTCTGCGGTCATGCGAACGCGATTGTCACGCATTTTTGCGTTGATAATCGTACAGAGTTCCTGGCCGATCGAGTAAAAGGAACCGTTGATAGATCCTGTTCCTATCTTGGCGGGGTACATTTGTGGCGCAGCAGCCTGCACCTGGCTGCCTAGAGCCAAGAGAACGCTGCAAGTGAGAATAAGTACATACTGCATTGGTGTGGGCCTCCTGATGAGAAGAGAAATAAGATACACATAATCATGTAACGCCAAACTATTGTATGGGATATTTTTGCCAGATTCAAAAAAAAAGAGGAACGGATTAGTACTTCTCGGTATCCATCCCTCCAGTAAAATCTGAAGCGGCGTTTATTGCAGCAGTTGCAGCAGGGAGGTATGCACCTTTCCGTTGCTGGCAAAAATGTGGGGAATAAAAGGAGAATAGACCGAGCCATCCATGCCGCTCACCGTACCGCCCGCCTCGGTTACCAGGAGCCAGCCTGCAGCGGTATCCCATGGATTGAGCTGCACCTCGTAATAGGCATCCAGGCGGCCGCAGGCTACGTAGGCAAGATCAATTGCGGCGGAGCCGCCCCTACGCACATCCTGCGCATGGTCCAATACCTGTCGCAGATGCTGCATGATGGCGGGCAGGCGGGTTTTTCTTTCGTAGGGAAAACCGGTTGCTACCAGCGCCTCAATGGGAGCCGTGGTGTTAGTCACGCTGATGGGAGAGGCATTGAGTCTGGCCCCGCTTCCACGCTGCGCCGAAAACAGTTCTTCCAGCATGGGGGCATAGACCACGCCGACCAGGGGCTGACCCTGCTGCAAGAGGGCAATGGAAACCGCAAAAAAGGGAAAGCCATGGGCAAAGTTGGTGGTGCCATCCAGGGGATCAACCACCCACATGGCCCTGGCCTGATCCAGGCTGTGGGAGTCAGCCTGCTCTTCGGCCATAATGGCGATATCCGGTGTTTTTTCGCGAAGGAGGCTGAGGATGGCTTGCTCCGCGGCCAGATCCGCTTCGGTGACCAGGTTGACCGCGCCTTTCTTGGTAATGTCATGGGGCTTGCCATAGCGCTGCCGCAGGATTTGGCCCGCACTGCGCGCTGCCTCGGTGGCGATGTCCAGGAGGCCGTTCAAGCTGTAGCCGCTCGGTGTAGAAAACTGTACGGTATCGTCTTTTCTGTTCATGATTGCTGGTTTTTTGTATCTATCGGCAGGATTCTTCGGAGATT
>CAZEIT010000257.1:0-3800 GCA_964512515.1 uncultured Desulfobulbus sp. | reverse complement strand
GGGCACTGGAGCGGCAGTGTTAAGGCGCACCAGATCGCGCGAAAGAAAGGCCTCCTGCTGGTGACCCAAGAGCGATTCCACTATTTTGCTCTTTCTAAAGGAGGGCGCTGCCGCATAGAGCTGTTCAAGATTTTCGTATTCAGCGATGAATTTTCCGGCCGACTTGGGGCCAATACCTGGCACACCGGGAATATTGTCGGAACTGTCGCCGGTAAGGGCAAAAAAATTCAGCAGATGCTTTGGGGTGACGCCATACTTCCCGGTAACCGCAGCCTCATCCATGAGGGTGTTTTTCATGGGGTCCCACATGCTCACCTGAGAAGAGACGAGTTGGAGGAGGTCTTTATCACCCGAAACAATGACCACCTCATGCCCATGCGCCACTATTTGCCTGGTTGCCGATGCAATGAGATCATCTGCCTCCTGATCTCCCTGTTCCAAGGCGAGGAAACCAAAAGCGCTCACGGTTTTGCGAATATTTTCCAGTTGTTCGACCAGATCCTCTGGCATGGGCGGCCGATTGGCCTTGTATTTTTTGTAGAGCAGATGTCTGAAGACCGGGCCCTTGCTGTCAAAGGCCACAGCCGCATACGACGGCTCCCGCTCCTTGATCAGACGGCGCAGGATAGTGGTAAAGCCATAAACCGCGTTGGTGGGCAGACCGGTTGAGTTGGAAAGCGGCGCAATAGCATGGTAGGCACGGTAAATGTAAGCGCTGCCGTCAATGAGGTAGAGTGTGGCCATGGCAAGTAAGGGAATTGAGAGGGAAGGGGATCAACGTGCGCACACTACCCCCTCCTGCGCGTGAACAAAACAAAAACCCTGCCTTGCGGCAGGGCTATAATGACAAAGTGTAGAGACCAGGGGAAGCCTGGATCAGGCATCAGCCCGGCGCACCCAGGTAGCCTGCAGGCCCTTCTCTCCCTGTTCTACCGCGAACTCGACAACATCACCCTCGGCAAGGGCTTCAAAGGTAGCATCCTTGACCACATGGGCCTGAAAAAACACATCGTCTTGATTTTCCGAGGTAATAAAACCGTAGGCATCCTTAACAAATAACTTGCGCACCACGCCGTTGCCCTGACCGGTCACAACGGCTTCGCCAAGGCTTTTGCCAGCCTTGTGGTTCTGTTTCTTGCGGACAATATCTTTTAGCTGAGCGCCAAGCACGTCAAAGGCTTCTACCAGAAGCGAGCGCACATTTTCACCCCAGCGCTTCACCACAACCGTGTCGCCGGGTACGCCAGCCACCAGGGCCACCTCATAGCCACCTTCCTTATAACCCGTGGTAGCTTCAATGCTTACACGCAAGTGCAGGACAAAATTTGCATAGTGACGAATCAGTTTGGCGCGTTCCTCCTCAATTTTTTCCTGCCAGCTGTTCCGCAACTCAAGATTTTTGGCCTCAACTTTCAATTCCATACACGACCTCCGTAGTAAAACGGCGGTTGACGGCACCATGCCGCCACCTTGAGACTCAACCGTTCTTCCATCTGCCTGCAGACCCTGCTTGTGCATCCAGCGGGTCCATAAAAATGCGGAAAAAAGAATTGAAATATATTAGGAAGATACCAGCTAAGTTACCTCAATTATAAAATCTACATCCGGAAAAGCAAGCAGAGCCTGCTTTTTTACGCCTGTGGATGTACTGATGCACTGCAAGGAGATACTATGGCTCAAGGCAAAAAAACCGGTGTTCTCCTGCTCAACCTGGGCGGCCCACAACAGACAGCCGATATCAAGCCTTTTCTGGTCAACCTCTTTTCTGACCGGCAGATCATCCGCCTGGGGCCAGCCCTACTGCAACCACTGATTGCACGCTTCATCGCTCACCGGCGCGCTCCCAAAAGTATGGCCAATTATGCCCGCATCGGTGGCGGTTCTCCAATTCTCACGCGAACACGCGAACAGGCCAAGGCACTGGAAAAACGTCTTGCCCACAAAGGCGATTTTCTGGTACGGCCCTGCATGCGCTACTGGCATCCCTTTGCCCAAGAGGCTCTGGCAGAACTGCGCGCCGCCGGGGTGGAGCATTGCATAGCCCTGCCACTCTATCCGCATTATTCCATTGCCACCACCGGCTCTTCCCTGGCGGATTTGGAACGCAGCATGCGTCTTTATCCACCTATTTCCTGCAGCCTTATCAGGGCATGGCCAGAGCAACCTGAATATATAGCCGCCCTGGCAAAACGGGTGGAGGAAGGGCTGGCGTTTTTTCAGAATACAGAGGTACGCCTGCTCTACAGCGCCCACAGCCTGCCCCAGCGTTTTATTGATGAGGGCGATCCTTACGTGGAAGATTTGAAAAAAACTATTGCAGCCATAGAAAAACTGACCGGCAAGAAAGGAGAGCTCTGTTATCAGAGCCGTAGTGGTCCAGTGGCCTGGCTGGGGCCATCCACCCCGGAAACAATCCGGCGCTGCGCCGCCGAAGGTACGCAGAACCTGCTCATCCTGCCGCTTTCCTTTGTCTCAGACCATGTGGAGACCCTGGTGGAGATCGACATGGACTACCGCGACCTGGCCGAAGGGCTTGGTATGCGCTTTCACAGCACCAGAGCGCTCAATGATGATCCGCTTTTTATCGAAGGCCTGGCCAGATTGGTACTGGAGGCTGCAACCAACTGATTACGCGTTGTTTATGATATAGTTCTCAGTGACCAGGGGCGTTACTCTGCAGGCGTACATTCATGAGGATGCCGATGGCAGCCATGTTGGTGAGCATGGATGAACCGCCATAACTGAACAGAGGCAGGGGCACACCCACCACTGGCAGAAAGCCCATAATCATGAAGAGGTTGATCAGTGCCTGCCAGAAAATAAGGGCCACGCAGCCAAAGGCCAGGATGGCGCCGAAGCGGTCACGAGCGGTCATAGCCACGTGCACGCCCCAGGCCAGCATGAAGAAGTAGCAACTCAGAAAGAAAAGCGCCCCGGCAAACCCCCATTCCTCCCCCCAAACCGCAAAGGCGAAATCGGTATGACGCTCTGGCAGGAAGTGCAGATGCCCTTGGGTGCCTTCCATAAAGCCCTTGCCAAAGAGCTTACCGCTCCCCACCGCAATCTTTGATTGCATGATCTGATAGCCATGGTTGGCGGGATCTGCCTCAGGGTTGAGGAAGGTTTCAATACGCTTGCGCTGATAAGGCTTAAGCAGAAATTTCCAGCCAACAAAGATGCAGGTCGTAGCCAAACTGCTTAAAATGGCCAGGGTGGACCAACGCAGACGCACAAAGAGCGTCATGGAAATGAACACTACAGCAACTATCAGCGCCGTGCCCAGGTCTGGCTGAATAAGGATCAGACCAAAAGGAATTACGGTCAGCACAATCGGTTTGATCAAATCCCGCAGGCGGTAGCCACCGCTCACCGTTGCGCCGCTGGCGTAGCAGCAGGTCAGCACCAGGATCAGTACCAATTTGGCGGGTTCTGAGGGTTGAAGGTTGAAAAAGCCCAGATCAATCCAGCGCTGGGCCCCACTGATGCTCTCCACAAACTGCCACGTGTACAGTAATAGCAGCAAAACAATACCATACAGCACCCAGCCCAGCTTGGCGATGCGCTGGTACTCAACCAGTTGCAGGGCCAGAATCACCCCCAGCCCCACCACGAAAAATATCACCTGCTTATAAAAAAGTGACGAAGCGCCAAGTTCCTCACCCGCGTGGCTGGAACTGTAGAGATTGGCCAGGGCCATGGCAGATACCAGGAGCAGCAGCAAGAGCATGACCCAGTCGAACTGCTTGAAAAATTGACGATCTATCGGAGTCATTGAGGGGCCAGCCTTAGAATTGTAGGGG
>CAZEIT010000256.1:0-3837 GCA_964512515.1 uncultured Desulfobulbus sp. | reverse complement strand
CCAGGAAAGCTGCGGTGGCCATGAAAACCACTGCCCAGGCCCCGCCCAGGCCAAGCTGCCGGGCGTGTAGGTCTGCCTTGCGCATGGCACTGCGATTGGTGCTTCCCAATTTCACAAGCGTGCTTGCCAATTGCCCCCGGACCGTGTTTTCACCCGTAAAGAACTGTATCTGGAGCTCTTGAATGCGCGTCAGCAACGAGGCTTCCGCAGGTTCGGTGATGTTGTTTTTTGCCCGTGTAAGCGCCTGCTGGAAGGCCAGGTATGCAGGTTCAGCCGCAGGTCCATCGTCGCCTGTCTGACTCAGGATGGCCAGCATCTCCTCGGTGGCTTCCAGAGAAACCACATTGCGGGTGATGATCACCTCAATGGCCGGAGCCATGCGCATGAAAATCCAGATGGAGCCAAAGGCCATGAGCAAATTCAGGATAATGACCGCCCATGCGCCGAATTTTACTGATTGCAAGGGCATTATCTTTGAAACTCCCTGGTCAGTTTGGCGATGGCAAAGTCGTTGGAGACAATAACCAGATTGTCTTCGGCCTGCAGTGGTTCGTTCGGGCTTGGGGAAATGATTTTTGATGGCCGGCCGCGGCGAATGCCCACCACCATGACCCCAAAACGCCTGGGCAGTTCCAACTCGACCAGGTTCTTGCCGATCATGGCCGGCATGATGCGGATTTCGGTGAGCATGAGGTCATCGCCCAGGTTGGTGTCGGCGATGACATCGCGGTAGAGCAGGCGGTTGGCGAAGCGTTTGCCGAACTCCTGTTCCGGGTTGACAACCTGGTGTGCCCCGACCAGTTGCAGGATGCGCTGATGCATCTTGTCGATGGCGCGGGCAACGACCAGGGGCGCACCCATCTGCCGCAAGAGTGCTGTGCAGATGATGGAGGATTCCTTGGAATCATCGCCAATGGCGCACACGGCCGCATCCCGTTGCCTGGGCTCCAGTCGGGCCAGTTCTGTTTCATCAGTGGCATCAATGATCACCGCCTCGGTGACAAAGGTGGCTGCTTCTTCCACCAGGGTGCTTCTTCTGTCTGCAGCCAGTACTTCGACCCCCCTTTCCGACAGGGTGGCCGCAAGCGACATGCCAAACCGGCCGAGTCCGATTATGAGTATTTGCTGCGCCATGGGCTGTTTTTTTGGTTTTTGTTGTGTGGTTTATGTAATGGCAATGCGTTCCACCGGATACTTTGTTCCAGACACCTCTTCTTCATCGCTCAGCAGCATGAACAGGGTGAGCGGGCCGATACGGCCAATGAACATGGTCAGGATGATGACCACTTTGCCGATTTCATCCAGAAGCGGGGTTGCGCCAATAGTGAGGCCAACCGTGCCCAAGGCCGAGGTGGCCTCGAAAATGAGGGCCGGAGCACTGATGCGCTGAGTTATTGTCAGCATGAGCACTGCCGTAAACCAGACCAGAATGCCAGCCATAGTCACGGTTACAGCCCGAAAAACCGTGCCAGGATGGATGCGCCTTCTCTGCACGATGAGATACTTTTTGCCGGTAATACTGGCCCAGAAGGTGAGCGCAAGGATACCAAAAGTAGTGGTCTTGATGCCGCCTGCTGTTCCACCCGGACTGCCGCCAATGAACATGAGCACTATCATGATGAGCAGGGTGGGTACAGCGATCCCACCCAACTCAACCGAATTAAAACCTGCGGTGCGCAGGGTAGCGGATTGCAGCCAGGCATTGTGCAGTTTGTCGGCAAAAGAAAGCCCGTCAAGTGCGCCATACCATTCAAAGGCCAGGAAAAAAAAGGTGCCTGTGATCAGCAGGCCAACCGTGGTAGTCAGGGCGATACGCGCCGCGATGGGCACGGTCTTGCCGCTCAGCCATCTGGGAATAAGGATGCTGGTTGCCGGGGCAAGTCCGCCCAGAATAATCAGGGCAGCCACCGTGTGCAGCACAGCAGGATCGTGCTGGTAGGCAATAAGGTTGTTGCTCTGCAGACCAAAACCTGCGTTACAAAAGGCAGACACAGCCGTAAACACGCCTTCCCACACTGCTTGTGCCAGCGGCTTACCGTCAGAAAGGAACACGGTGCTCAGCAGTACCGCGCCTGCCCCTTCAAAAAGAAAGGTGCATTTAAGGATCAGGCCCAGTGATTGAATGAGATCGTGGTGGCTGCTCTCCGTCATGGTGGCGGCCAAATGTTCATGGCGCAGGCTCAGACGGCGGCCCAGTGCGTGCAGGGCAATGGTGGCGATACTCATGATGCCCAAACCGCCAAGCTGGATGAGGATGAGGATAAAGACCTGGCCCAGCGTGGTAAAATCCTTGGCAGTGTCCAGTACCACAAGCCCGGTGACGCAGACCGCGCTTACAGCCGTAAAGGCTGCATCAATCGGGGCTATACCGCCACGTGTAGTCGAGGCTGGCAACATCAGCAGAAGCGATCCGGCCAGACAAAGCAGAAAGAAGGTGGTGACCAGTATCCGCGCTGGCTGGCGGAGCAGAAAGAGCCACCAATGCTCTTCGGCAGGATCGCTGCCAGGTGGCAGTATGACCACCATCAGCACGTTGAGGAGAAATACTGCGCCGCCCAAAAAAAGAATGGATTGAGCGGACGCAAGCACACCGATAAGACCTGCCAGAGTGGTTAAGCCCAGGCCGTTGCGCCACCAGATGCCTTGCCGCAGTGTCCAGTTAAGAAAGAGCAACTGGCTGATCAGGGCACTGGCACCAAGAACAGAAAATTTGGGGGCAGGGCCTGCCAATTCAAGGGTAAGGACGCCCGCCGCTAATATTGCGGCGGTATAGGCGGCCCATCGTGCGCGTTGCAGAGGGCGAGTACTGTTCTGGTCTTCTGTTGCACCAAATTGCGGCGTCCAGTCGAGAACCACCGCACCAAGGGCAATCAAGCCAGTGGAGCCAGCCAGGGCGGCAAAAGGGTTGATAGCCATGGCTGCAAGTGAGGCGGCAAAAGCGGCGCAGACCGCAGCTATACCAAATGTTTTACCAAGCCTGGGCCTGCGCTCGATGTTTAGAGCACAGAGCAGGCAGCAGACAGTGCTCAGTGTTGCCAATGTAAGCCGCAGGCCGGCTGAAAGGAGTGCGGTATCTGTGCCCAGGTAGGGCAAGAGAAAAGGGAAGGGGCTCAGCACCATGAGCATACCAGCCAGCCCTGCCTGGCGGTAAGAGCTTTGAGTGGCTGTGAAAATCGTGCTGGATGTGGTCTTGCTCACTTGAATGGGGGCAAAATGGCGCTGGCCAAAGAGGAAGTGTTTGAGTCCGCCGCCCGATGCGGATTTCACAACGGTAGGGCAGCGGGTTGCTACTATACACGGTCTCTCTGAAAACAGGTAATGATCCTTGTAGTGTTCTGTATTATAGTCGGGCTATTCCCTAACCAGTGGAGGTGGAAACATGGGAGTTAAAACAATGAAAATTCGTTTGTGGATGCTGACCTTGGCGATCGCTGGTGTCTGTTGCCTTTTTATGGCTGCTCCTGGTCTGGCCAGTACCAGCATTGTGGTGGATGAACCTGGTTTTTACGGCAGATTGGATCTGGGCGGCTATCCTTCACCGCGCCTGCTCTATCCGGATGCTATCATCATAAACCGGGTTGCGTCCCCGCCACCACCCGCCTACCTGCGCGTGCCCCCTGGCCATGCTAAAAAGTGGGCCAAGCATTGCCACCGCTACAATGCCTGCGGCCAGCCAGTCTTCTTTGTCAACGATGACTGGTATCAAAATGTTTATGTGCCACGCTACCGGGAAATACATGGCACGCCCGGGCCGATGCGAATGCAGCCAAGACCTGTCGTGGGAGAGCTGCGTGAGGTGAAGGTAAAAGAGGAGAGGCGGGCTATCCAGACCAATCA
>CAZEIT010000255.1:0-3861 GCA_964512515.1 uncultured Desulfobulbus sp. | reverse complement strand
GTGTAGTGCCCCAAGTCACAGGCGCTTATCCAGGCAGTGACGGCAATGCTTGGCCCATCACTCAACACCGTTTCAGCGTTTTCTTTTTTGGGAAAATGGAACATGTCAGGCAGCCATTTTTTCCACGGAAAAACAACTGCCACTACTGTACACCGGCTGGCCTGATTTCAGGGTAAGCACCACCTTGGCAAGCTGTTCATCGTCAATCAGGGCCAGATCTGCCAGCCGACCAGGGCTGATTTCGCCTCGGTCACTTAAACCCATCACTGTGGCCGGTACCGAGGTGATGAAGGCAAAGGCATTGGCAAGCGGTATGTCGAGTTCGCTCGTCAGTGTATACACCGCCTGCAGCATGGAGGTGGGATGGTAGTCTGAACAGAGGAAGTCGCAGCAGCCGGCGCTGATCAACTCGCGCGCCGATATGTTGCCGCTCTGGCTCTTGCCACGCACCACATTGGGCGCGCCCATGCAGGTGGCCATGGCCTGCTGCCGTGCATGGTGCGAGCTCTCCACGTTGAGCGGAAACTCGGAAATACTCACGCCCAGTGCAGCCATGGCTGCTATTTTGGCCGGGCTGTCGTCATCGTGGGAGGCAAGCGGAATAGCATGTTTCCTGGCGCAATCCGCCAGTTCCTGCACATGGCGCGCACATGCCTCTCCTTTGCCCTGCATAAGGGCCACGGTTTGTTCGGCTTCAGCGTCGCTCAGTTTGAACACCGGCATGTGGTAGGTCTTCCAACTGGCAAGCGATTTGAACTGGCCCTGGCCAGGCCGGTGATCCATAAAAGAGAGCAGTTGCACCTGTCCATGTGTGATCAGCTCCTTGACCGGTTCCACCGAGGAAAATGAGGTCAGCTCATAGCGGGCATGGACAAGATTGTCCACGCTGAGGCGGGATTGATTGCTGCGATGAATGGCGCGGATAAGTGCGGCCGAGTGGGCGGTGGCTCGCTGACCGGAAAGGGACTCGTCATTAAAGGCAATGGCATGGAACATGGTGGTGATACCGGCCATGGCCAGTTTCTTGTCGAGCTCAACCACAGCGCTTTCTATGGGAAAAGCTGCGCCCGGCCTGGGCTCTATTTCCTTTTCCACCGCATCGGAGTGCAAATCAATAAAACCTGGCGCCACAAGCCGCCTGCCCACATCGATTGCATGTGCCATGGAGCCATAGGCTGCCACCTCTTCAATAAGATCATGGCGGATCACCACATCTGCTGGCCGGATACCACCGAGGCAAAGTACCCGGGTACTGCGTAAAACCGTTCTGTTCACTGCTCTCTCTCCACCGGTATGCAGATATCTGCAATACGATCGATTTTTTTCTGATCATGGAAGATGGCAATCATGGCGATGCCCTGTTGTTTCAACTCAGACAGCATATCAAGCACAGTGGCGCTGCTCTTTTCATCAAGGGATGCCGTAGGTTCATCGAGCAATAACAGCTCCTTGGGCGCGATGATGCCCCTGGCTATATTGACTCGCTGCTGTTCACCGCCGGAAAAGGTGAGCGGCGAGAGCTGAAAAAGCTCCGGCCGGATGGCCAAACGCCGCAGCATCTCTTCTGCTCGTGCCCTGGCTTCATCTTCGCCAACACCGATTTCCACCAAGGGCCGGGCCACGGTATCAAGTGCGCTTACCCTGGGGAGAATCTTGAGAAACTGGGTGACAAAGCCAATCTCGCGCCGCCTCAGATCCAGCACCTGGCTTTCCGTACAGATGGCAAGATCCACCTGGGTACCATTGCTGCGATGAAACAGGGCCGAGCCGCCGGTGGCCAAATAGCTGCGATAGATGGTTTTAAGAATGGACGATTTACCGGCTCCACTTGGGCCGGACAGGGCCAGGAGTTGTCCCCTGGGCAGGGAGAAGCTGATGCCGGAGAAGCCATGCACCCGTACGCCGCCCAGGGTGTGCAGGATGAAGCTTTTGCTGAGGTTTGAGACTTTGAGTTTACAGGCAGATATGCTCATGGAGGCGCGATACCTAACGTAGGTGAGTTATTCCGGTTCCAGATCAAAATAAGGTCAATGAAACCAGTCACATGCGTCGCAGCTGTACTTTGTGGTGCAGCCTGCAAATATTTGCCAAAGCCAGACCCTGAAGAGCATGTTGATAAGACTGGCATTACAGTTTACTGGACACCAGCAACTGGGTGTAGGGATGCTGCGGGTCTTCCAGGATCTGGTCGGTCAGGCCGTATTCCACCAGACAGCCGTTTTTCATCACCAAGGTGAGGTCGGTCAGGTGGTTGATCACGCCCAGGTCATGGGAAACCACGATCATGGCAAAGCCCATTTCCCGCTGCAGGGCCTTGATCAGATCAAGAATGCGGGCCTGCACCGAAACATCGAGGCCAGTGGTGGGTTCATCCAACAGGAGCAGGCGCGGTGAACTGGAGAGCGCCTTGGCAATCTGGATGCGCTGCTGTTGCCCACCGGAAAAGGCATCCGGATAGTCGTCAAGCCGGGTGGGCGGCATCTCGATCTTGGTGAAAAAATGCAGGGCCCGGCTGCGAATGGTTTGGTAGCTGCGTTCGTTGGCATCCAGGATCTTTTCAGCGATATTGCCGCCTGCGGAAAAATTGAAATTCAGCCCCCGGTGCGGGTTCTGGTAGATCATGGACATGTCGCGGTTGCGGAGGCGCGCCTTGTGGGTGGAAGGCAGGGTAAGGATATCCTGGCGCAGGCCTTTTTGATCAAGCATACCGTTAAAAAAGATTCGGCCGGAAGTAACCGGCTGATCCTGGTAAATAAGCTGCAAAAGGGTGGACTTGCCGCTGCCGGATTCGCCCACCACACCCAGCACCTCGCCCTCGGCCACCTGCAGGTTGACCTCATTCACTGCCACCACTGAGCCGCAGTTGGGGCAAATCGCGCCAGGTTCGCCGGTCAGGGCACGGCACTCGCCGCAACTTATCCCATATATTTTGCTGACCGCCTCCAGTTCAAGCAGCATGGCCATCACCTTGAGTGCCGAGGGTAGCGTCACAGTGAAAGGTATCACTGCAGAAATAGTGCACGCCATCGTCCAGGTGCACCTCATCCAGGAAAACATTTGCACTGCCGCAGCGTTCGCAGGCCTTGCCCGGAAACGACTCCACCTGAAAGGGCCGGTCATTGAAAGTAAGCGGCGCCACCTTGGTATAAGGCGGGATGGCATAGATGCGTTTTTCCCTGCCTGCGCCATAGAGGTGCAGGGCCGGGCTGTTGTTCAGCTTGGGGATGTCGAACTTGGGGATGGGCGAGGGATCCATTACATAATGGCCGTTCACCGCCACTGGATAGCCCGAGGCCATGCGGCTGCCGCCGAACTGCGAGGTGTCTTCGTAGAGCAAGACCCAAAGTTTGGCATAGTCGTTGTTGGCGTGCATCTCCTTTTGCCGGGCAGTGTCTGGCTCCACCGAATCGAGTACTTCTGGATAGGGCACCTGGTAGACCATGATCTGCCCCTGCCGCAGTTCATGTTCGGGCACGCGGTGTCTGGTCTGGATAATGGTTGCGGCCGTGGTGTCCTCGGTTTCGCTTACACCGGTCACTGAGGTGATGAAATCACGAATATTGACCGCATTGACCGAACCATCACAGCCCTGATCAATAACCTTCAAAGTGTCGTCTTCAGTGATGATGGACAGGCTCACCTGCAAACCGCCGGTGCCCCAGCCGCGGGCAATGGGCATCTCTCGCGAGGCAAAAGGAACAATGTAGCCGGGCAGGGCTACCGCCTTGAGCAGGGCCCGCCGGATTTCCTTTTTGGCGTCTTCATCTAAAAAGCCGAAGAGTACGTTACTCTGCCTGGTCATATTGCTCCGCCTGCCTGAAGACCTGGAGATCTGCCTGAAAGGTCACGTAGTGGGGCAGT
>CAZEIT010000254.1:0-3862 GCA_964512515.1 uncultured Desulfobulbus sp. | reverse complement strand
TCCGATGTTTCCAACCCACGGTTTACTGGAAGAATTTGGACCCAAACGGGTCAGGGACACACCGGTTTCCGAAGCAGCCATTGCCGGGCTGGCTGTGGGCGCGGCCGAAGCCGGGCTGCGGCCAGTGGTGGAAATCATGTTCAATCCCTTTTTTACCCTGGCCTCAGACATGATTGTCAACCATGCGGCCAAACTGCGTTACATGTCTGGAGGCAAATCCACCTTTCCCCTGGTGGTGCGAATGAAGTCCGGCGCGGGTATCGGAGCCGGCAGCCAGCATTCTCATAATCTGGAGGCCTGGGTAGCGCACTGCCCGGGTCTGAAGGTGGTCATGCCGGCCACGGCCGCAGATGCCAAGGGATTACTCAAGTCTGCCATCCGTGACGACAATCCGGTAATCTTCATTGAGCACATGGGCCTGTACTTTGCGCCCATGCCGGTGCCGGAAGAGGAATACCTGACGCCAATCGGTCAGGCCGAGGTTAAACGGACAGGTACGGACGTGACGGTTGTTACCTGGTCTGGCATGCTTGGGGTGGCCATGACGGCAGCGGAAAGCCTGGCCCAGGAAGGCGTACAGGTGGAAATTGTGGATTTGCGCACCCTGGCCCCTCTGGACAAGAAGACCATCCTTGCTTCCGTAGCCAAAACCGGTCGACTGGTGGTTTTGCACGAAGCGAACCTGACCGGCGGATTCGGCGGCGAGATCGCGGCAGTGGTCATGGAAGAGGGTTTCAACCATCTCAAGGCGCCGCTGCGCAGGGTTGCTGCACCGGACATTCCGGTGCCGGTCAGCCCGCCCCAGGAGCAGTTCTTTATTCCCAGTGCTGAACAACTCATCACCGCCATCAAGGAGATTGTGTAGCCTCTTCTGGGGTACGGTAGCAGGCGGTAGCAATACGTTCTTGCATGCGAACATCGGCAAATACTTTTCGGAATAAGCTCAAGATATGCCTGCAAACATTTACCCAAGCCAATACAGATAAGGCTTTGATACGGAAATAGAACAATTGCACACAGGGGCAGACGGATCATCCATCTGCCCCTTTTTTGTCTTGTACAGCCTTGCTCCTCTTTCTAGCCGAAACCCAGACGCGTACTCCTTCTCATCCCAGCCGTAGCGGCTGGATCATCCCTTGTGAACGGTTTTTCTATCAGCCAGGGCATACAACAAGAGCCCAAGCGAACAGCCGGCTATACCTGCCAACTCCCAGTTGTTGAGCGCTTCCCCCAAAGCCAGCCAGGCAAGCAGTGCCGTGGTCACCGGCACCAGGGCCATAAACAGTGCCACCGTGACGGTGCCCAGATGTCGGATGGCATATGTGGAGCACATGAGGGCCACCACGTTGACGATGACCCCTTGATAAAGCGCCTGCACAGCAATATCTTGCCATGAAGATCGTAGTAAAGCGGAGGGTAAGAAAGGCCATAGCGGCGTAAACAGGAGTACATTCACCATGGGCACAATCACAATCACCTCCTGCCAGGACAGTGACCACAGACGGATGCTGGTCATGTGCATGGTGTAGATACAGGCAGCGATCAAAAGCAGGGCAATGCCGCCTGCCTGCTCCATGCGCCAGCCGTTGCCCCCGGTCATAACCAGGTTTGCCGCAAACAGAAGCGCAATGGCCGCTATTCTGTTCAGACTGATCCCCTGGCGAAAAAGAAACCAGGAAGTCAACGCCCCCAGAACGGGTAGCGAGCCATTCACCACCACCCCGGTATGGGCGGCCCTGACAGTCTCCATCCCCCAGAAGGAGAGCAGGGTATAGGGAAAACCGATACCAAGGGCAATTACCAGATACTGCAGACAGGTAAAACGTCTCCAGTCAAAACGTAGCGCCAGGGGCATAACAACCAGCAAGGCTGTCCAATAGCGTAATAAGGTTATATCCGCCGGCTCCAGGCTGGTTTGCACCCCATAGCGGGAGATAGTCAACCATCCGGACCAGATACACACCACAGCAGAGGCAGCAAGAAAGGGCCAAGCCTTGTTCATATGCTAGATGACCGACTTTTCATACTAAATTTACGGGAAGAGCTGGCAGCAAAACTCAGGTCAACTTCTCTCAAGGATACACAGAAAATATGCAACCCCAACATGAAACCATAGCTTTAGAAGATCTCCGTTTTGACAACAGCTTTACCAGGGAACTACCGGCTGACAAGGAGACTGTCAACAGGCGACGGCAGGTGCATGCTGCCTGCTTTTCACGGGTACAGCCGCTGGCAGTACCCACGCCGCAACTTCTGGCCTGTTCACCCGAGACCGCTGCCCTGTTGAACCTGTCGGCTCAGGAGTGTAGCCGCGATCTCTTTACCCAGGTTTTTTCGGGCAATGCGCTTTTGCCGGGAATGGATCCGCATGCAGCCTGTTACGGCGGCCATCAGTTCGGCAACTGGGCCGGTCAACTGGGTGATGGTCGGGCCATTAACCTGGGCGAGGTCCTCAACCTGTCAGGCGAGCGTTACATGCTCCAGCTCAAAGGCGCAGGCCCTACCCCCTACTCCCGCAATGCCGATGGGCTTGCGGTTTTACGCTCCTCTTTGCGTGAATTTCTCTGCAGCGAGGCCATGTACCACCTGGGGATCCCAACCACCAGGGCGCTGAGCCTCATCCTTACTGGAGATCCGGTGGAACGGGACATGTTCTATGATGGTCATCCAAAGGAAGAGCCTGGCGCAGTGATCTGCCGCGTGGCCCCGAATTTTATCCGCTTCGGCAACTTCGAAATCTTTGCTGCGCGCAACGATCTTACCACTTTGCAGCAACTCACCGACTACACCATCAGCACCTTTTTCCCGCAACTGGGCAAACCTGGCAGAGACAGCTACATCGCCCTTTTCCACGAGGTATGCCAAAGTACGGCAAAACTTATGGTGGAGTGGCTGCGGGTTGGCTTTGTACACGGAGTGATGAACACGGACAACATGTCCATCCTTGGCCTGACCATTGATTACGGCCCCTATGGCTGGCTTGAGAACTATGACCCGGCCTGGACGCCCAACACCACTGATGCGGCGGGCAGACGCTACTGCTATGGCAGGCAGGGGCAGATCGCCCACTGGAACCTGGCCAAGCTGGCGAATGCCCTTTATCCGCTAGTGGGGCAGACCACTCCCTTTGAGGAAATCCTGCAGGGCTATACCCATATTTTTGACCAGCACTGGCAGGAAATGATGGCCGCCAAGCTTGGCCTGCGCAGCTTTGACACAGCAGGCGACCAGGCCATGGTTGAAGAGCTTTTTCTCCTTCTCATAGAAAAAGAAACAGATATGACCATCTTTTTCCGGAAATTGGCAGATGTGGCGGAGGCGTTGCTGAAGAAGCAGTGGTCTGCGGAGCAGTGCACGACCATACTCCATCCTGCCTGGTACCAGCCAAATGAATTGGGGCCAGACTATCTGCAGCGGCTAACAGCCTGGCTGGCCGTATACCGGCAGCGGTTACAAACTGATGCAGACCAGAAGGGAGAGCGCCGGACGCGCATGAACAGAGCAAACCCCAAGTATGTGTTCCGCAATTATCTGGCCCAACAGGCTATTGACCAGGCAAAAGCAGGTAACTACCAACAGATTCAGGAACTTTTGGACCTGCTGGCTAGACCTTATGATGAACAGCCAGAGCGAGAACATTTTGCGGCCCGCAGGCCAGAGTGGGCCAGAAACCGACCAGGCTGCTCCATGCTTTCTTGTAGTTCCTGAATTTTTTCAAGTTATTCCGTTTCCAGATCAAAGAAATGTATCAAGGGGGCAAGGCAAATGCGACGCAGGCGTACACGAGGTACGCCCTGCGAGCATTTGCTAGAGCCGACACAGAAAGGGCTTTGACCTGGAAATGGGGTTATAGGCTATGCAC